>NZ_AKIU01000036.1:0-101949 GCF_000282675.1 Pantoea sp. GM01
GGCAGGCGCCCCCGCCGCTACCATTGCCTGACTGACTTTGTCGGAAAGAAGAGCCTGAATATTCACCGCGTTACCTTCATATGCTGAAAAGGCCCGCCTATTGGCGGCGAGCCGATGTCGTCATCCCGCAACTGCGCGGCGGGACGGAAAAATAGGAGGGGAAGTATACGTGAAATGTTAAAGTGAGTCAGCTTTTCGGTATGCTGTAAGGCGCAACATCGGGCCCTCAGCGCCGATTAACGGCGCCGTGGGTGACGACGAGGATTTTTAACGCTTTTGTCTTCACGCACCTTCCAATGGCGGGAAATTGCAAATCCCATTAATGCAATCAGGACCGCGACAACAATGAGCATAGACATAAGGCCGTTCCTTGTAGTTGTGAAACCCAAATTTATAAGAAAGGGTTTCTGGCTGCAATTGTTTGCAACTTAAATAAGAGTTATCTCATTGTATTAACTATTTTCAATAATAACAGTAGTTTAAGTCACTTTCATAAAGTAACTGCTGGACCTGATTTGACGATAAATCCGAAATGAATGGGCAATTTATGCGGTTTCGGGCCTTTTTGATGCGGAAATCGGATGAATCCGACAATTTTGTCAAGCGGAATCAATAGTTATCAATTTTCAAAACGATTAATAAACCTGAACAGATGTAGAGGTAAAAGCGTGACGCAGACCAACTTTCCTATGGAACTTGATGATTTAAAACAAGACTTGACTCATTTTGAGCACTCTTTGCAAGATTTTGCAGAACGCTTGGGTATTCGGTTGGCTGAACATGAGGCCGATCACGTTGCGGTGCGCTGCCATCAAATCGCCACGGCGGAGCGCTGGAAAGCGGGATTTTTGCAAATTGGGAGCCAATTCTCTGAAGCGATCATCAATGGACGCCCAATCTGCCTGTTTAAACTGCATCAGCCATTGCAACTGGCGGGATGGCAAGTCGATGTGATTGAGCTGCCGTGGCCGGGGGAGAAACGTTATCGCCACGAAGGTTGGGAGCATGTGGAGCTTGTGTTGCGCGGCGAACCGGAAACGCTTGGCATGCGCGCGATGGCGCTGCTATCAGATGACGCTCTGACGCAGCCCGGTATCTCGTTCAAAACCAGTGCGCCAAAAGGGGAGAACGAGCGTTTGCCCAATCCAACGCTGGCGGTGACGGATGGGCAAACCACGATAAAATTTCATCCGTGGCGACTGGAAGAGATCGTCGCCAGCGAACAGGCCTAACGCTGCGCGGTGACCGCGCGCTGCAAGCGTGTGACAGCTTGCTCTAGCGTGTCGCGCGTACAGCCAAAGTTGAAGCGTACGAAATTATCGTCACCAAAATCGTGGCCAGGCGAAAAGCCGAGTCCGTGCTGTTCAAAGTAGAGCGCGGGGCTGGCGACCGCTAACTGGCTGGCATCTATCCAGCCAAGATAAGTCGCTTCAGGCGCCGCCATTCGCAGCTCCGGCAGGGCATTTACCTGCGCGACCAGAAAGTCACGGTTGGCGCGCAGATAATCCAGCTGCGCCGTTAGCCAGGCTTCGCCATCACGCCACGCCGCTTCCGCCGCCACTAACGCCAGGATATCAACGCCTGGCACGATACCTTCACGTACGCGTTTGAAGCGCTGGCGTAATTCCGCATTGGGTATAATCGCCATCGAGGCGCCTAATCCAGCAATATTGAAGGTTTTCGAAGGAGATAGCAGCGTAATGCTGCGCTGCGCGGCATCTTCACTCAAGGCAGCAAAGGGAATGTGCTGCACTTCCGGGGATAACAGCAGATCGCAATGGATCTCATCAGAGCAGACGATCAAATCATGTTGCTGCGCAAAGGCCAGCTGGGCTTCCAGCTCCTCACGGCGATAAACCGTACCACCGGGATTTTGCGGATTACACAACATCAGCAGGCGCTCATTGCCCTGCATCTCGGGAGCGTTGAGATCCATTACCCAGCGGCCGTCCTGTAAACGCAGCGGCAGGTTCACCTGCGCGCGATCGGCTAATTTTGCCGCGCCGCGAAACGGTGGATAGATTGGCGTGGGTGCCACCGTCGCTTCGCCTGACTCTGTGAATGCGCGGACCGAAAGATTCAAACCGCACACTACGCCAGGCAATAACACAATCCATTCCGGCTGAATATGCCAGTTGTAGCGCTGCGCTAATCGGGAAAGGGTGATATCAATCAAGCCGGTTGGCGTTGCGCCATAGCCAAAAACGCCGTGTTCGGCGCGCTTTTTTATGGCCTCAATCACGCACGGCGGTGAACGAAAATCGCTGTCCGCCACCCAGAGCGGCAGCACATCACGATCGCCATATTTGTGCCATTTCAAACTATCGCTGTGACGACGGTCTATCCATTGATTAAAATCGAATGCCATTGTGCGAGTTCCACGTAAACTATCCAATTGAGCAGACTAACTGAAGCATTCCTCCCGAGCCAGAAGTCATGAAAAGGAGCAGGGTATGACGATACTGGAAATTTGTTGCTACGGCATCGACTGTGCAATGACTGCGCAGCTGTCCGGTGCCGATCGCGTGGAGCTGTGCAGCGCACCGCGCGAAGGTGGGTTGACGCCTTCAGCTGGCGTGCTGGAAGCCGCACGACGTGAAATTTTGATCCCGGTACATCCTATCGTCCGTCCGCGCGGCGGCGATTTTTGTTACACCCACCATGAATTTGAATCGATGAAATCCGACGTTGCGCTGATGCGTGAACTGGGTTTTCCTGGGCTGGTCATCGGCATGCTGGATGAAGACGCGCATGTTGATATCGCCCGCATGCAGCAAATTATGAAGCTGTGTGATGGCATGGCCGTCACTTTCCATCGCGCCTTTGATTTGTGCCACAGCCCCAAACGTTCGTTAGAGGTGCTGGCTGATTTAGGCATCGCGCGTATTCTCACTTCCGGACAGCAACAGAGTGCCGAAGCAGGAATTGCATTATTACGGGAACTAAATGAACACAGCACGGGTCCGATTATTATGGCGGGTGCGGGCGTACGTTTGAGCAATATCCAGAAGTTCATTGACAGTGGATTGCAGGAAGTTCACAGCTCCGCCAGCCGATTAGTCGCTTCGCCGATGCGCTACCGTAAAGCCGGTGTTTCTATGTGCTCCGAAGCGGAAACCGATGAATTCAGTCGCTACTGCGTTGATGGTGATGTTGTTGAAGCCATGAAAAGCATGACGCAGTTGACCACCGTCCGGGTAGCCTGATTTCACGCCGATTTTGCCGCGCAGCACGCCAGTTCTAATGACGTGATGTTTGCAAGTACCAACCCCAGTTATTCTAACTGGGGTTCTTTTTGCCTGGCATCTTTATACTTCAAGTTACAGATGCGTTGGCTGCGTGCGTTCGCTCTAGTCACTTACGGGTTAAGCTCCTGGGGATTTGCGCACTTGCCGCCTTGCTGTCGTTCGCATTATTTTGGCGAAAGAGTTCACGTCGGCATAGCGTATTCCAGCAAACGATGCTTTGATTACTTATGGCTTCGTACGGATAACCTTCATGAAATCCTTCCCTTGTGCCGTTTTAGTGCTGCTTCTTCCTTACTGCGGCGTCGCGCTGGCGGTCAGCACTGCGTGTCCACCGATGAGCAAAAACATTACCAGCAGCAATAACTGGATCATGCTGGGTGGTGATGCCAAAGGCGCGGTACGTCAGGTGGTGGCGGGCGAATTCGGCAAAGATGTGAACTCGCAAAAGCGCGTGCTCGGCCAGTTTGATCAATGCGGCGATTTGATGGTGGCCGATATCTCCTATGACAAAAATGAAGGCAACGTCATGCTGACCATGGAGCAGCATATTGCTCGCGTACAGCGCGGTTGGGTGGCGGAGTATGCTTATATGGTCAAAGTCATCAAGGCAGGGCAAGAGGAAGTGGTCGACAACCGGCAGGGCACCATTAGCTGGCAAATCGGACAGCATGGCAACATTGTTAGCTCGTCCGATAAATTCACCAGCATGGGCAAAGACGGCTTTACCGATACCACGTATCGCTACGACAAGCAGTTCCGAGTGGAAAAAAGCGTGGCTCGCGGCAGCGATACCATGACCAACGGCGAAAACAGCTGGCGCTGGAATCCGCAAGGATTGGTCACCTCATCCAGCAGCGCGCGCAGCAAAGATACTTACAGCTACGATAACCAGTGGCGGGAACTGCGCCTGAATGGCACGTCGACCACGCCGGTTAGCACGTTGCGCTCGGTCGATGAGTGTCAACTGTGGGATGAAGTGGGCAACTGCACATTGAGTTATCTGCATGAAACTGAAGTGTTTGCTAAAGGCACCATTGAACGCCATCTCAGCTCAGCTTATAAATACCAATACTGGAATTCGCCAGACGAATCAGCCACCCAGGATTAACGCCAAACGCACCTGAGTTAGAGAGAACATCGCATGACACTTATCCTTTCATTCCTCTTCGCCATCACCATTCTTACGCTTACACCCGGCTTTGATACTGCATTAGTGCTTCGTTCCGCCGCCGCGCAAGGCTGGAGACGCGCCTCGGTAACGGCGCTGGGCGTCACGCTGGGTTGTCTGGTATGGGGTGTTGCGGTGGGACTGGGTTTGGGCGCGCTGCTGCTGGCCTCGGAAATGGCTTATAACCTGCTCAAATGGGTTGGCGCGGCTTATCTGCTCTATCTCGGCATCAAACTGTTAATCCATCCGCGCACACAGGCGGAAGAAGGCCAGCGCACCCAGAGCAAAGAACAACGCTATTTCGCCTGCTTCACGCGCGGTTTATTTGGCAACCTGTTAAATCCCAAAGTCGGTGTGTTCTACGTCACCTTCCTGCCACAGTTCATTCCAGCGGGCGCTTCGGTGCCGCTGTGGTGCACGCTAATGGCGCTCACGCATATGCTGATTGGTTTGGTGTGGAATGCGGTGCTGATTGGTAGCAGCCAGTACTTTGCCACGCATCTGCGTCGCCCGGCGGTGCTGAAAGTGATGGATCGCCTAACCGGCTGCGTCTTTATTGGTTTTGCCGCGAAGCTGGCGCTGTCGCGGCGTTAAGCATTACGGCTTACGAGCGACGAGCACCGCGCGCAGCGGCGCGGGATAACCTTCGATGGTTTTGCTGCTGTCATTAGGATCAAGGAATTCGGCCAGCGACTCGCTGGTCATCCAGCTGGTACGTCGCTGCTCTTCAACCGAGGTCACCGCATAATCGACAATGCGCACATCGACAAATCCACACTTCTCCAGCCAGCTTTTCAGCGCCGCTGCAGAAGGAATAAAGTACACATTTCGCATCTGCGCATAACGTTCACCCGGCACCAACACCGCGTTCTCGTCGCCTTCAATCACCAGCGTCTCCAGCACCAGCTCGCCTTCACTGACTAACTGATTTTTCAGCTGCATCAGGTGATCAAGTGGCGAACGACGGTGATAAAGTACGCCCATGGAAAACACGGTATCAAACGCCTGCAACGCCGGTAACTGCTCAATACCCAGCGGCAGCAAATGCGCCCGACGATCGTCGCCCAGCAACTTACGCACCGCTTCAAACTGGCACAAAAATAGCTGCATGGGATCGATGCCGACCACCAGTTTGGCGCCCGCGCCAATCATACGCCACATGTGATAACCGCTGCCGCAACCGACATCCAGCACCGTGCGATGCTGCAAAGGAGAAATGTGCGGTAACACGCGATCCCATTTCCAGTCGGAACGCCATTCAGTGTCGATCTCGGTACCGTACAGCGAATAAGGGCCTTTACGCCACGGCATCAAATTGCGCAGCAGATTCTCAATGCCAAGGCGCTGACGATCGGTCAGATCGTCAACATCAGCGCTCACGCTGTGCAATAAATCCAGCTTCTGTGGCGTCAGCAGCGGCAGATAATCGACCGACTTCTCCCAATCGCGAAACTTGCCGTGCAGGTTTTCACGCTGCCACGCGGCGACCTGGGCAGGTAATACTTCCAGCCAACTGGCGAGCGGGCCGGTGGCAATCTGCTGATAAAAACGGCCAAACTCAATCATTTCAACGCCACCAACGAACCAAAATTAAAGCACTGGAACCACAGCTCCGCATGTTTGAAACCGGCGGTTTTCAGCCGCGCTTTATGCGCTTCTACGCTATCAGTCAGCATCACGTTCTCCAGCATGCTACGTTTCTGGCTGATCTCCAGCTCGCTGTAACCGTTCGCGCGTTTAAAATCGTGATGCATATTGAACAACAGCTCGCCGACCTCGGCATCCTCAAAGCTGAACTTCTCTGACAGCACTAGCGCACCGCCTGGGTTCAGCCCTTGCACAATCTTCTTCAGCAGCGCGAGACGTGCCGGCGGTTCAAGGAATTGCAGGGTAAAGTTCAGCACCACCAGCGAGGCGTTCTCAATGTGGATATCCTGAATATCAGCTTCAATCACCTGCACCGGCGTATCCGCGCGGAAGGCGTCGATGTGACGACGGCAGCGCTCAACCATCGCCGGTGAATTATCGACGGCAATAATCTGGCAGCCTGGCACATGAATATTGCGGCGAACCGACAACGTGGCGGCACCCAGCGAGCAGCCGAGATCGTAAACCTGGCTATTCGGTTGAACGAAGCGTTCTGCCAGCATGCCAATCATCGAAATGATGTTGGAGTAACCCGGCACCGAGCGCTGAATCATGTCGGGAAAGACTTCAGCCACGCGCTCGTCAAAGGTCCAGTCGCCCAGCTTATCGATGGGCGCGGAGAATAGCGTATCGCGATCAGACATAATGAAAGGTCCGGAGAGAAAACGGAAAGGGCGCTATTTTGGCAGAAACGCGGGCAGGCTGCACCCTTTGCGTTACGTCTAGAACAGGCTCGACTGCTGCGGCCAATCGGGCAGATCGCCTAATGAGGGTTCCAACTGCTGCAACTGCGGCCATAGCGCCTGAATCAGGGGAAACACCTCGCCCATATCTGGCGTGTGAATAAACAGCATCGGATCACATTCAGCCTGCCACGCGGCAATTTTGCTGTGCCACGGCTGAAACAGTGGCACGCTCTCCGCCACGCTATCGCTGCCGATAAAACGCACCATGGGTTGCGAGCCGGTTTGCACCGCATGTGGCGGCACGCGCGGCTTCTTCGCTCTGGCCTCAACGGCGGCGGCGGTTTGTGAAGTCGAGGCATGTACCGGGCGGCTATCCAGAATCACCCGATTCACCCCGCGCTCCAGCAAACCGCGATTCAGCGCGCGCTCGGCTTCACCTTTGGCAAAAAACGCCTGATGGCGCACTTCAACGCCGTACTGAAAGATACGCGGCAAACTATCAAGAAATGCCCATAAATCGCTGAGCTGCGCCGGTGAGAATGCGGCGGGCAGCTGTAACCAATATTGGCCGATGCGGTTGCTGAGTGGGTCGAGCAGGCGGAAAAATTCCGTCAGCAGCTCATCGCAGTTTCGCAGCGCGGCTTTGTGGCTGATGCTATCGGGAAACTTAAAGCAGAAGCGGAAATCGTCATGAGTCATATCGCGCCAGCGCAGCACCACTTCCGGCTTCGGCAGCGCATACAACGTGGTGTTGCCTTCAACGCAGCCAAACAGCTGTGCGTAATCGGCTAACGTCGCTAAACCGAACTGTTTCCAGTGCGCATGCTGCCATTGCGGTAATCCAATGCGAAGTGTCAAACGCGAACTCCTGAATCCTTTTGGGCGGGAAAGGGCGGCTTAATGTAACCTGTTTTCATGTCGGCAGGAAAAACAGCGCGATAAAACATAATGTTTTGTCCGCTTTGATCTGGCTCCACTTATCCTGCCTGGGTTTTTCCATTATAATAGCCGCCTTTTTTGCGACAGCATCTCAGAAGGTTACGCGGCCTGATGCTGTCTGGCAGCAGCGGCGAAGTTAAAAGGATACGTTATGCGTACAGAATATTGTGGACAGCTCAATCTGTCTCATGTGGGTCAGCAAGTCACTCTCTGCGGCTGGGTAAATCGCCGTCGCGATCTGGGTAGCCTGATTTTTATCGATATGCGCGACCGTGAAGGTATCGCACAGGTGTTCTTCGATTCCGACCGTCAGGACGCTTTCCAGCTGGCATCTGAGCTGCGTAACGAATTCTGTATCCAGATCACCGGCACCGTACGTGCACGTGACGAAAAGAACAAAAACAGCGACATGGCGACCGGCGAAGTGGAAGTGTTTGCCCATGAGCTGAACATTATCAACCGTGCAGAACCGCTGCCGCTGGACTCAAACCAGACCAACAGCGAAGAAGCGCGTCTGACGTATCGCTATCTGGACCTGCGTCGTCCGGAAATGGCACAGCGTTTAAAAACCCGCGCTAAAATTACCAGCTTCGTGCGTCGCTTTATGGACGACCAGGGATTCCTTGATATCGAAACCCCGATGCTGACCAAAGCCACGCCAGAAGGTGCGCGTGACTATCTGGTGCCGAGCCGCGTGCATAAAGGTAAATTCTACGCGCTGCCGCAGTCGCCACAGCTGTTCAAACAGCTGCTGATGATGTCGGGTTTTGACCGCTATTATCAAATCGTTAAGTGTTTCCGCGACGAAGATTTGCGTGCTGACCGTCAGCCTGAATTTACCCAGATCGACGTTGAAACCTCTTTCATGACTGCCGAGCAGGTCCGTGAAAAGATGGAACGTCTGATTCGTGAATTGTGGATTGACATCAAGGGCGTCGATCTCGGTGACTTCCCGCAGATGACCTTTGCCGAAGCGATGAACCGTTACGGCTCCGATAAGCCAGACCTGCGTAATCCTATGGAGCTGGTGGACGTTGCTGACCTGCTGAAAAACGTTGAGTTCCAGGTGTTTGCGGGTCCAGCCAACGATGCGAAAGGTCGCGTTGCTGCGCTGCGCGTACCGGGCGGCGCTGCGCTGACGCGTAAGCAGATTGATGAATACGGCAAGTTCGTTGAAATCTACGGCGCCAAAGGTTTGGCGTGGATGAAGATCAACGAGCGCGCGAAAGGTTTCGAAGGCGTACAGAGCCCGGTAGCGAAATTCCTTACTGCAGAGATCGTTGAAGCGATCCTGAATCGCACATCCGCACAAGATGGCGACCTGATCTTCTTCGGCGCCGACCGCGCTAAAGTGGTCGCCGATGCGCTGGGCGCACTGCGTCTGAAGGTTGGCCGCGATCTGCAGATCACGGATGACAAAGCCTGGGCGCCGCTGTGGGTGATCGACTTCCCCATGTTTGAAGAAGATGAAGAGGGCGGCCTGGCAGCGATGCACCATCCATTCACTTCGCCGAAAGAGATGAGCGCTGAAGCGCTGGCGACCGATCCGGTACAAGCGGTAGCCAACGCTTACGATATGGTGATTAACGGTTACGAAGTGGGTGGCGGTTCGGTACGTATCCACAGCGGCAAAATGCAGCAGACGGTATTCAGCATTCTCGGCATTACCGAAGAAGAGCAGCGTGAGAAGTTTGGCTTCCTGCTTGATGCGCTGAAATACGGCACGCCGCCACACGCGGGCTTGGCGTTTGGTCTGGATCGTCTGACCATGCTGCTGACCGGCACCGATAACATCCGTGATGTGATCGCGTTCCCGAAAACCACCGCCGCAGCGTGCATGATGACCGAAGCCCCAAGCGAAGCTAATCCAGCGGCACTGCTGGATTTAGGCATTCTGGTGGCACCGAAGAAAGAAAAGTCAGAGAACAAGTAATGGGCTTTAAACATCCGGTATCGGTGCTGGTGGTGATTTTTGCGCGAGATACCGGCCGGGTGTTAATGCTGCAGCGACGTGATGACGATAGCTTCTGGCAATCCGTAACCGGCAGCCTGGAAGCGGGAGAAACCCCGCGCCAGGCGGCGCTGCGTGAAGTGTTAGAGGAGCTCGCCATCGACATTGCCGATGAAAAGTTAGTGCTGGACGATTGCCACAAACAAATTGAGTTTGAAATCTTCCCGCACTACCGTCATCGCTACGCACCGGGCACCACGCACAATCGCGAACACTGGTTCAGATTGGCGTTACCGGCAGAGCGCGACCTGCTGCTCACTGAGCATCTCGCCGCGCGCTGGCTCGATCCCGTCGCTGCCGCAGCCCTCACCAAGTCCTGGAGTAACCGCCAGGCAATTGAAGAATTTATCTGAATGCTCGCCGCCGCGCGTTATTCCAGCGGCGAATGATTTAAATTCTATAAATCGGGTGAGTTTTCAATAAACGCACCGAACAATATCGAACAGTCAGGCGTAATCGTCGCCGCGAGGTTGTCCACCGCCAGCGCACAGCAACCGGAGCGTACTTATGTACGTGAGGATTGCGAGCACTGCCGGGGGACAAGATCGCAAGTAAGATAGCCTGCACCCAGTAAAAGATCGGAGAATATGCAAGATGGCTGGACACAGTAAATGGGCGAACACCAAGCACCGCAAGGCTGCTCAGGACGCTAAGCGCGGTAAAATCTTTACCAAAATCATTCGCGAGCTGGTGACCGCCGCGAAACTCGGTGGCGGCGATGCCGGCTCCAACCCGCGTCTGCGCGCCGCAATGGACAAAGCGCTATCTAACAACATGACGCGTGACACCATGAACCGTGCGATTGCACGCGGCGTGGGCGGTGAAGATGATTCCAACATGGAAACCATCATTTATGAAGGTTACGGTCCGGGCGGCTCAGCGGTGATGATTGAGTGCCTGAGCGACAACCGCAACCGTACCGTGGGCGAAGTACGTCATGCCTTCACCAAAACCGGTGGCAACCTCGGAACTGACGGTTCAGTTTCTTACCTGTTCAGCAAGAAGGGCGTTATCTCCTTCGCGCCAGGCCAGGATGAAGATGCGGTAATGGAAGCGGCGCTGGAAGCCGGCGCAGAAGATGTCGTTGCCTATGACGACGGCGCGATCGATGTGTTCACCGCGTGGGAAGAGATGGGTGCGGTGCGTGATGCGCTGGAAGCGGGCGGCCTGAAAGCGGATAGCGCTGAAGTCTCAATGATCCCTTCAACCAAAGCCGAAATGGATGCCGAAACTGCGCCGAAACTGCTGCGCCTGATCGACATGCTGGAAGACTGTGATGATGTGCAGGAAGTTTACCATAACGGTGAAATCTCTGATGAGATCGCAGAAACGCTGTAATGGCGTTGCTTAAAACCCCCATCACCGGAGACGCGCTGTGGCGATAATTCTCGGGATCGATCCCGGCTCGCGCGTCACCGGTTACGGTGTCATCCGCCAAACCGGCCGCCAGCTTACCTATTTAGGCAGCGGCTGTATCCGCACTAACGTCACCGATCTGCCGTCACGTCTCAAACTGATCTATGCAGGCGTCAGCGAAATCATCACGCAGTTCTCACCCGACTACTTCGCTATTGAGCAGGTATTTATGGCGAAGAATGCCGACTCAGCGCTTAAGCTGGGCCAGGCGCGCGGCGCGGCAATTGTCGCCGCGGTGAATCATGATTTGCCGGTGTTTGAATATGCGGCGCGTCAAGTGAAGCAAACCGTGACCGGAACCGGTGGCGCAGAGAAAAGCCAGGTGCAGCATATGGTGCGCACCTTGCTGAAACTGCCGGCCAATCCGCAAGCCGATGCCGCTGATGCACTGGCCATTGCCATTACGCATTGCCATATGAGTCAAAACGCTGCACGTATCAGCGATAGCAAATTGGTGATGACGCGTGGTCGTATGCGGTCGGGTTAGCGGAAACCCAATACACAGCGAAGCTGGATATTCATCCAGCTTTTTTTATGGTATATACACAGGCTTACTTATCAGATTAAGGAACTGCTCAGGTGATTGGTCGTTTACGAGGCAATATTCTGGAAAAACAGCCGCCGCTGGTGTTAATTGAGGCGCACGGTGTCGGCTATGAAGTGCACATGCCAATGACCTGCTTTTACGAGCTGCCGGAAATTAATCAGGAAGCGATCATCTTTACCCAGTTTGTGGTGCGTGAAGATGCGCAGCTACTGTTCGGTTTCAATAACAAGCAGGAACGCACGCTGTTCCGCGAGTTAGTGAAAGTAAATGGCGTAGGACCAAAACTGGCGCTGGCGATTCTGTCTGGCATGTCGGCACAGCAATT
This sequence comes from Pantoea sp. GM01, assembly GCF_000282675.1. Lineage (NCBI taxonomy): Bacteria > Pseudomonadati > Pseudomonadota > Gammaproteobacteria > Enterobacterales > Erwiniaceae > Pantoea > Pantoea sp. GM01. The sequence continues at coordinate 11,988 of NZ_AKIU01000036.1, forward strand.
CGTCACTGCGGTTGAGCGACAAGAGATTGCATCACTGATTAAACTGCCGGGCGTGGGCAAAAAAACCGCCGAACGTTTGATCGTGGAAATGAAGGATCGCTTCATCGGTATGCATGGTGATCTGTTTGGTGGCGATTCAACCTTTACGTTAACGACGCCATCTGCTGCGCAGGATAACAATGATGCTGAAGCGGAAGCGGTTTCGGCGCTGGTTGCCCTTGGTTATAAACCACAGGAAGCCAGCCGAATGATCAGTAAAGTGGGTAAACCCGATGCGGATTGCGAAACCCTGATTCGTGAAGCCCTGCGCGCAGCTATTTGAGGTAAAGCATGATTGAAGCCGATCGCCTGGTCTCGGGCAGTTCCTTTAATGAAGAAGAAACGCTCGACCGCGCCATTCGCCCTAAGCTACTGACGGAATATGTTGGCCAGCCGCAGGTACGTGAGCAAATGGAGATTTTCATCCAGGCCGCGAAATTGCGTGGCGATGCACTCGATCATCTGCTGATTTTTGGCCCACCGGGATTAGGTAAAACCACGCTGGCCAACATCGTGGCCAACGAAATGGGCGTTAACCTGCGCACCACTTCGGGGCCGGTGCTGGAGAAAGCCGGCGATCTTGCGGCGATGCTCACCAATCTTGAACCCCACGATGTGCTGTTTATCGATGAAATCCATCGCCTGTCGCCGGTGGTGGAAGAGGTGTTGTATCCGGCGATGGAAGATTATCAGCTGGATATCATGATCGGTGAAGGTCCGGCTGCGCGTTCGATCAAGCTCGATCTGCCGCCGTTTACCCTGATTGGCGCTACAACGCGCGCCGGTTCATTAACCTCACCCCTGCGCGATCGTTTCGGCATCGTCCAGCGCCTTGAGTTCTATAACGTGCCCGATTTGCAACACATCGTCGGTCGTAGTGCGGCTTGTCTGGGACTCGCGCTGAGCGAAGAGGGTGCGTTAGAAATTGCGCGTCGCGCGCGCGGTACGCCGCGTATCGCCAATCGCCTGTTACGCCGTGTACGTGATTTCGCTGAAGTTCGCGCCAACGGCAACCTGAGCGGTGAAGTGTCAGCCAGCGCGCTGGATATGCTTAACGTCGATAGCCAGGGCTTCGATTATATGGACCGCAAGCTGCTGCTGGCGATTATCGACAAGTTCTCGGGTGGTCCGGTTGGGCTTGATAACCTGGCGGCGGCGATTGGAGAAGAGCGGGAAACCATCGAAGATGTGATTGAACCCTTCCTCATCCAGCAAGGGTTCATTCAGCGCACGCCGCGCGGCCGGATGGCAACGCAGCATGCCTATAAACATTTCGGTATCAGTCGCGAAGAGTAAACCGGCGCTAGGCCGCCGGTTTTTTTGCCATGCTAAAGATGAACAGCACCGCAGCGCATAACACCACTGAAGGTCCGGCTGGCGTATCGTAATTAGCGGAGAAGGTCAGTCCGCCGGTGACGGCGATAATACCGATAATCACTGCATAACCCGCCATCTGTTCCGGCGAGCGCGAGAAGCGCCGTGCCGTGGCTGCCGGAATAATCAGCAACGAAGTAATGATCAACGCACCAACAAACTTCATGGCTACACCGATGGTTAACGCCGTCACTAACATCAGCATTAAGCGTGTGCGTTGAATATTAACGCCATCAACCTGCGCCAGTTCCGGACTGATCGTCATTGACAGCAGGGAACGCCACTGCCACGCCATTACTGCCAGCACAATCGCTACGCCGCCGCCCATCATCCAAAGATCATCTGGGGTTACTGACAGCAGGTCACCAAACAGATAGGCCATCAAATCCACACGCACGCCTTGCATCAGGCTAACCACCACTAAACCCAGCGAAAGCGCACTGTGCGCCATAATGCCGAGCAGCGTATCAATAGCCAAATGCGGACGACGTTCCAGCCACACCAATCCTAACGCCAGACACACAGTAACCATAATTACCGCGTAATAGGGATTAACGTTGAGCAGCAAACCAAACGCCACGCCAAGCAGCGATGCGTGGGCGAGGGTATCGCCGAAGTAGGACATGCGGCGCCAGACGACAAACGAGCCGAGCGGACCGGCCGCCAGCGCCAGCAAGACGCCGCCCAGCCAGCCAGGTAATAACAGTTCAATCATGACGGGCCATTTCCTTTGCGCAGAACAATACGTCCCTGTAAATCGTGACGATGATTATGGTGATGGCGATAGATCGCCAACTGCTGCGCGCCGCGTGGGCCAAACATCGCGATGAATTCCGGATGCTGTGACACCGCTTCCGGCGTGCCGGAACAGCAGATGTGATGATTGAGGCACAATACCTCGTCGGTTTTCGCCATCACCAGATGCAGGTCGTGTGAAACCATCAGCACGGCACAGTTCAGCTCGCGACGCAGCTGGTCGATCAAATCGTACAGCGCAACCTGGCCATTGACGTCAACGCCCTGCGTCGGCTCATCCAGTACCAGCAACTGAGGTGCATTAAGCAGGGCACGCGCCAGTAAAACGCGCTGGGTTTCACCGCCGGACAGTTTTTGCAGCGGCGCATTGAGCAGATGCCCAGCCTGCACGCGTTTTAGTGCGGGTAAAATGGCATCGCGCTTGGTACCGCGCGAAAGATGCATAAAGCGCTCAACGGTGATGGGGAGAGTGGGATCGATATGCAGTTTTTGCGGCACATAACCGATGCGCAAATTAGCGGCTCGCTTGACGCTACCGCTGGTAGGTTTAAGCAACCCGAGCACCGCACGCACTAGCGTAGATTTGCCGGCGCCATTTGGGCCAAGCAGCGTGAGAATTTTTCCCGGTTCGAGTGTCAGGCTAACGCCTGCAAGCACTGGACGCTGGGAGAACTTCACGGAAATGTTTTCAAGGGTTACAAGTGGCGACATGATATTTACGGTTGCATTGAATTTCGAATGTTATAATATCACATTCCATCACCGGGTCACGATGGAATGACGTATTATGTTACACATTAAAAAGCGCCTTGTTTTCACCCTTACTGCTGCGGCAATCGTTGCCTCAAGCGCACTGCCCGCGCGTTCAGCGGTAGTGGCATCAATCAAGCCAATCGGATTTATCGCAGCCGCCATCGCTGATGGCATTACGCCTGTTGAAGTATTGCTGCCTGATGGCGCATCAGAACATGATTATGCCTTACGTCCTTCCGATGTAAAACGTATAAAAAACGCAGACTTAGTCGTTTGGGTAGGACCAGAAATGGAAGCCTTTTTGACCAAGTCGGCGGCAGAATTACCCGCCAATAAAAACCTCGAAATTGCTGCTTTGCCAGGCATAAAACCTCTGTTGATCAGCGGCGATGAAGATGATGATGAACATGAGCACGATCACGATCATAACCATGACTCAGAAAATTCTGAAGACCAGGACGCGTCTCATGCACATCACCACCACGGACAGTTTAATATGCACCTGTGGATGTCACCTGACATGGCCATACAATCTGCGGTTGCAATCCATGGAAAATTATTGGAACTTATGCCGCAAAGCAAAGCCAAACTTGACGCTAATCTGCAGGAATTTAAGGCAGAATTAGCCGATGCAGACAAACACATCGGCGCGCAACTCGTGCCTGTGCGGAACAAGGGTTATTTCGTTTTTCACGACGCTTACAGCTACTTTGAAAAACATTACGGTTTGTCGCCTTTAGGGCATTTTACCGTTAATCCTGAGATTCAGCCGGGCGCTCAGCGTTTACATCAAATACGAACACAGTTGGTTGAGCAGAAAGCAGTATGCGTTTTTGCTGAGCCACAATTCAGACCGGCCGTCATCGATGCCGTCTCCCGCGGCACTAGCGTGCGTAAAGGTACGTTAGATCCGCTGGGAACAGACATCAGCTTATCTAAAGACAGCTACGTGAAGTTTCTCACAGAGTTGTCGAGCCAGTATGCGAGCTGCCTGAATGGAGCATGAGGAATAAGTAAAAGTGCAGCAGATAGCCCGCTCTGTCGCCCTCGCATTTAATAATTTGCCGCGCCCCCACCGCGTTATGCTGGGTTCATTAACCGTAGTCACTTTGGCCGTCGCTGTATGGCGGCCTTACGTTTATCATCCTCGTGATGTTGCGCCCATCGTGAAAACCATCGCGTTGGACAAAGACGAACTACGTACACTGTTGCCGGAAGCCAGTGAACCGATCGATCAAACCACGGAAGAGCCGGAAGAAGATATTCCTGCTGACGACATTGATAAAGACGTCCCGGACAATCCTAACATCCACGATTACACCATCTCTTCGGGTGATACGCTAAGCAGCGCCCTGAATCAGTACGGCATTGAGCTGGGTGATATCAACGCGTTGGTAAGCAGTGATAAAGATCTGCGTAATATGCGCGTCGGTCAGCAGCTGAGCTGGACGCTGGATGCGGATGGCCAACTGCAAACCTTCAGCTGGGAAATCGATCGTCGTGAAACCCGTACTTATCAGCGTGCAGATAACGGCAGCTTTAAGATGCAGCAAGAGCTGCAAAAGGGTGAATGGCAGAACAGCGTGCTGAAGGGTGAAGTGCGCGGTAGTTTTGCTGCCAGCGCTCAACGTGCAGGCTTGAGCAGCGCTGAGACCAGTAACGTGATCAAAGCGATGCAGTGGCAGATGGATTTCCGTAAACTGCGCGCCGGCGACGATTTTAGTGTGCTGATGTCGCGTGAAATGCTCGGTGGAAAAAGTGCGCAAAGTCAGCTGCTGGGCGTACGTTTACGCTCCGGTGGCAAAGATTATTACGCTTTCCGCGCCGAAGATGGCAAGTTCTACGATCGTAATGCATCGGGTCTGGCACGCGGCTTTATGCGTTTCCCAACGGTTAAGCAGTATCGCGTTTCCTCAAACTTCAATCCACGCCGCCTCAATCCGGTGACGGGCCGTATCGCACCCCATAAAGGTGTCGATTTTGCGCTGCCGATTGGTACGCCAGTGTTGGCCGTTGGCGATGGTGAAGTGGTGATGGCGAAGAACGGCGGCGCTGCCGGTAACTACGTAGCGATTCGTCATGGTCGTCAGTATATGACGCGTTACATGCATCTGAGCAAAGCGCTAGTTAAACCGGGGCAAAAAGTGAAGCGTGGCGATCGCATTGCGCTTTCAGGTAACACCGGACGTTCGACCGGTCCACATCTGCACTACGAAGTGTGGATCAATAACCAGGCGGTGAATCCACTGACGGCGAAGTTGCCGCGCATGGAAGGCCTGACAGGTAAAGATCGCAGCACGTATATGGCGCAAGTCAAAACCTGGTTGCCGCAGTTAACGTTGAAATAACGCATTATTGTGCGCAGACGGAAAAAACCGACGGATTCTTCGTCGGTTTTTTGCTATCTGGCGCATGAAGATTGCAAATTTAATCATCGTCACTATTATTGACCGGTCATTGACAGAGGCGAGTGCATGGAAACCCGAAAGAAAAATAACAGTGAGTTTATTCCCGTTTTTCAACGTTCATTTTTAAAGCCGAAATACTGGGGCAGCTGGTTAGCGGTTGGCGCGCTGGCTGGTATGGCATTACTTCCCGCCAGCGTGCGCGATCCGATTCTGGGCGGATTGGGCAAGTTCGCCGGTAAGCTGGCGAAAAGTGCGCGGCGTCGTGCGCTGATCAATCTCTACTATTGCCTGCCGGAACTGAGTGAGGCGCAGCGCGAAGAGATTGCTGATCGTATGTTTGCTACTGCACCGCAGGCGATGGCCATGATGGCCGAGCTGGGCCTGCGCAATCCTGAGCATGTGCGTAAGCGTGTTGAGTGGCACGGTAGGGAAATTATCGAGCAACTGCAGGCAAATAAAGAAAACGTCATATTCTTAGTGCCGCACGGTTGGGGCGTGGATATTCCGGCTATGTTGCTGGCGTCTGAAGGCCAAATGATGGCGGCCATGTTCCATAACCAAAGCGATCCGTTAATGGATTACCTATGGAACACGGTGCGGCGTCGCTTTGGCGGTCGCATGCATGCACGCAATGATGGCATCAAGCCGTTTATCGCGTCCGTGCGTCAGGGATATTACGGCTATTATCTGCCCGACCAGGACCACGGCGCAGAACATAGTGAGTTTGTCGATTTCTTTGCTACTTACAAAGCCACATTGCCTGCCGTTGGGCGCCTGATGAAAGTGTGCCGCGCGCGCGTGGTGCCGTTATTCCCGGTGTATAACAGCAAAACTCATCGTCTGGAAATCTATGTGCGTCCACCTATGGACGATCTGCTGGATGCCGATGACCACACATTGGCACGCCGCATGAATGAAGAAGTGGAAGTCTTCGTGCGTCCACATCCTGAGCAGTACACGTGGATTTTGAAGCTGCTAAAAACGCGCAAGGAGGGAGATATTGAACCTTATGCGCGTAACGATCTTTATCCACGCAAGAAATGAGAAAGGGGCCGTTTGGCCCCTTTCTCATTCTACCTCTGCGACATGACTGCGACGTTTACGTTCCCGCAGGAACAGCGTCACCAGCGCAAACCACAGCACGCCAGCCGCAAAGTTAATGCCGCTAAACCAGGGTGTTCCGCCGCTGAAGTAGCCACTTTTTGCCAGTTCAATGCCGATCGCTAACGTCAGAATACTGATCATGCCAAGCATCGCCGCAACGCTGCCTTTGCCCTCATTGCTAGAGTAGAGCGTCAGGCGATACAGACCGGCGTTTACCATACCTGCGCCAAATGCGTACAGGCTTAAACCGGCGGTGAGCAGCAAATAAGTATGGCTGTCGAGCAGGTTGGCCAGCAGTGAAATGCTTAGACCAATCAGAATTGGCCAGGCGGCAAATTTCACCGGTTGCTCAATGGGTACGCGACCCGCCAATTTACCCAGCGTGATATTGCCGGCAATCATTGCCAGAAATACCGGCAGCTGTAGCAGCGCGTACTGCATCCGCGATAATCCTTCATCGTGCATTAAAATCACCGGCGAAAGCGCCACCCACGTGAGGATCGGGATAAATACCAGGCCGATCGCGAACGATCCGTACATCACCTGGCGATCGCGTGCTAAGCGGGCATAGCCGCGCGCCAGCGTCGGCAGGGCGATAGAGTGGCTGCGGTCGCCAGCGGTTTCGGGCATCACGCGCCACAACAGGGCAAAAGCAACCACGCTGCAAATGGCAAACAGCCAAAACATGCTGCGCCACTCGCCAACGGTAAGCCACGCCGCTCCGGCCAGTGGTCCCGCTAAAGGTGCCAGCAGCGCAACGTTAGCCATCAGCGCCATCATGCGTACCGCCAGGGCTTCCGCAAAAGCTTCCTGCACTGCCGCGTAGCTGACTGCGCCAATGAAGCACAGGCTAATGCCCTGAATGAAGCGTAGCGCGACGAACTCTTCAATGCTGCTAACCCAGGTAGTCAGAATGCAGGCGGCTGCAAAGAACAGAATGCCAAACAGTAATACCGGGCGGCGGCCATATTTGTCAGAAAGCGGGCCCAGCAGCCATTGCAGTACCACGCCGCCCATGAGATAGGCGGTCAGCGAAGTGGATACCCATTCGGGGCCGACGCTGAATTCAGAGGTAACCAGCAGCATGCCGGGCTGAATCATGTCATGCGCGATATAGGTCGCAAATTCAAACAACACCAGGGCGAGTGGAAACAGCAGCACGCGCCCGGTAAGTTGGGTTATAGGTTGATAGCGGGCCATTTGGCCTCCTTGTCAAAAAAATAAAAACGCGACTGCCAGGCAGTCGCGTTTGTCCATGTTGTTACAGCCGCTGTCAGACGTGCGTATTAATCTACGCGCAGCACACGGCTGGTATTGGTGGTGCCGGTGGTCGACATCACGTCGCCTTGGGTGACAATCACCAGGTCGCCTGAAACGAGGAAACCTTTTTCGCGCAGCAGGTTCACTGCATCATGCGCAGCGGCAACGCCATCATTATTGCTGTCGAAAAATACTGGCGTAACGCCACGGTACAGCGCGGTTAGATTCAGCGTACGTTCGTGGCGTGACATAGCGAAGATCGGCAAACCAGAGGTGATTCGTGAAGTCATCAGCGCAGTGCGGCCCGATTCGGTCATGGTGATGATGGCAGAAACCCCTTGCAGGTGGTTGGCTGCATACATCGCCGACATGGCAATCGCCTCTTCAACGTTATCGAACTGCACCTCAAGGCGGTGCTTAGAAACGTTAACGCTCGGGATTTTTTCTGCACCAAGGCACACTTTTGCCATCGCTGACACGGTTTCTGCCGGATATTGACCCGCTGCGGTTTCTGCTGACAGCATCACCGCATCCGTACCATCCAGCACCGCGTTTGCCACGTCCATGACTTCTGCACGCGTAGGCATTGGATTGGTGATCATCGATTCCATCATCTGCGTCGCGGTAATGATGGTGCGGTTCAGCTGGCGCGCGCGACGAATCAAGGCTTTCTGAATACCGACCAGTTCAGGATCGCCAATCTCCACGCCCAGGTCACCACGCGCCACCATCACCACGTCAGAAGCCAGGATGATGTCATCCATCGCTTCCTGCGAGGCAACCGCTTCAGCACGTTCAACTTTAGCCACCAGCTTAGCGTCACAGCCCGCATCACGCGCCAGACGACGCGCATAATTCATATCTTCGCCATTGCGCGGGAAAGAGACGGCCAGATAATCAACGCCGATTTTGGCGGCGGTAATAATATCGACTTTGTCTTTCTCCGTCAGCGCATCTGCTGAAAGACCACCACCGAGTTTGTTAATGCCTTTATTGTTGGAAAGCGGGCCGCCGACGGTGACTTCGGTGAACACTTTTACGCCCTGAACTTCCAATACTTTCAACTGAACGCGACCATCATCCAGCAGCAGGATATCGCCCGGCACCACGTCTTCTGGCAGACCTTTATAGTCGATACCGACTTTCTCTTTGTCGCCTTCGCCTTTGCTCAAATCGGCATCCAACAGGAAACGATCGCCGACGTTGAGGAATACTTTGCCTTCTTTGAAGGTCGATACGCGGATTTTAGGACCCTGCAGGTCACCCAGAATTGCCACGTGGCGGCCAAGTTTTGCGGCAATTTCACGCACTTTATTGGCACGCTGCTGGTGATCTTCTGGGGTGCCGTGGGAGAAGTTGAGTCGTACAACGTTTGCACCTGCCGCGATGATTTTTTCGAGGTTGTTGTCGCGATCGGTAGCTGGGCCGAGGGTTGTAACGATCTTGGTTCTTCTGAGACGTCTGGACATGAAGGACTCCGTTAGCAAAGTATCGTGTCGCTCTCAAGTGACACGTAGTGTTCATCTATTCTATATGATCGATGGGCTGTGATTCGACTCACATTGTGAATGTGATGTTAATTATTTTCCTGCACCTGCTTTTCCAGGCGCGAATCTTTTAGCGCTTCTTTGACCCGTTTCAAATTTTCACGGAAAGAGGCGCCGCGCTCAAGGGTAAACCCTGTCGCCAGAACATCCACCACGGTTAATTGTGCCAGGCGGGAAACCATCGGCAGGTAGATATCGGTATCTTCAGGCACATCCAGCGTCAATGCCAATGTGGCTTCCGCCGCCAGCGGGGAACCTGGAGAAGTGATAGCCAGCACAGTGGAAGCGTTTACACGCGCCAGGCGAGCCAGTTCTATCATATTTTTGGTGCGGCCAGTATGCGAGATGAGAACAAATACATCATTTGGTCCACTATTTATGCAACTCATGCGCTGGATCACAATATCCTCTGACCAGATGACCGGCAGATTAAAGCGCAGAAATTTGTTGGTGGCGTCGTGTGCCACCACGGCTGACGCGCCAAGGCCGAAGAAGGCGATTTTATGTGCCTGCGTCAGGGCCTGAACGGCCTGACGAATGATCTGTGAATCGAGTTGCTGGCGGACGCGACTCAAACCCGCCAGCGCGGAATCAAATATTTTATGGCTGTAACTTTCGACACTGTCATTTTCTTCCACATCGCGGCTGACCCAGTTCGGACTTTTGACCAGGCTCTGCGCGAGCTGCAGTTTGAAATCAGGAAAGCCGCGCGTTCCCATGCGGTGACAGAAGCGGTTTACCGTGGGTTCGCTCACCTCGGCAGCACGCGCCAGCGTGGCGATGCTGGAGTGCATTGCCTGTTGAGGCGCGGCAAGAATTTGCTCTGCCACTTTGCGTTCTGATTTACTTAGCGCGTCTAATTGCGCCTGAATCTGTTCCAGCATGGTTTAACCTAATGAGCGTCAATCACTTTTCAGCGTTCATCAATCAATGAAATCGCTGCCAATTGACAAGAATATACCGTGTAATAGCACCTCGCACGCAGCGGAGGACAAATGTAAACGCGAATTTTTTGCGATACTTTGATCGCTGACGTGTTTTGCCTCGACAAATATCGAAACAGAAAATGTGGCCAAATGGCACGCTACACCACACTTAACACCTTTATTACGTTCACAGTTAACGCCAGCAAAGCGCCGTGTTCGGGTTGTCCTGGCGCGGCGAAAAACGTACATTGTGCTGTAAGAAAATTACAATAAGGGCCCGGCGTGATGAGAACGCTCAAGCCGGGTATATCCTGCAACGAGGAGAGGAAAATGGCGGTTACACAAACAGCCCAGGCATGCGATCTGGTGATTTTCGGTGCCAAAGGCGATCTTGCACGCCGTAAACTGTTGCCATCACTGTATCAGCTGGAAAAAGCCGGTCAGATTCATGAAAGCACTCGCATTATTGGCGTGGGACGCGCGGACTGGGACAAAGACGCGTATACCAAAGTGGTGCGTGAAGCGCTGGAAACCTTCATGAAAGAGAAGATCGATGAAGCGCTGTGGGATACGCTCAGCAGCCGTCTCGATTTTTGTAACCTCGACGTTAATGACACCTCGCATTTCACCAAACTGGGCAAAATGCTTGACCAGAAAAATCGCGTCACCATTAACTACTTCGCTATGCCACCCAGCACCTTTGGGGCGATTTGCGACGGACTGGGCGCGGCTAAGCTGAACGCCAAACCGGCGCGCGTGGTGATGGAAAAGCCGCTCGGAACGTCATTAGAAACCTCGCAAGAGATCAATGACAGCGTGGGCAAATACTTCGAAGAGAGCCAGGTCTTCCGTATTGACCACTATCTTGGTAAAGAGACGGTGCTCAACCTGCTGGCGCTGCGTTTCGCCAACTCTATCTTCGTGAATAACTGGGATAATCGCACCATCGACCACGTGCAAATCACCGTGGCAGAAGAGGTCGGCATCGAAGGCCGTTGGGGTTACTTCGACAAAGCCGGCCAGATGCGTGACATGATCCAGAACCACCTGTTACAGATCCTCACCATGATTGCCATGTCACCGCCGTCCGATCTGAGCGCCGATGCGATTCGTGATGAGAAAGTAAAAGTGCTGCGTTCACTGCGCCGTATTGATCAGACTAACGTGCGTGATAAAACCGTGCGCGGCCAATACACCGCAGGCTTTGTGCAGGGCAAAAAAGTGCCGGGCTATCTGGAAGAAGAGGGCGCGAACAAGCAGAGCGCGACCGAAAGCTTCGTTGCCATCCGCGTGGATATCGACAACTGGCGTTGGGCTGGCGTGCCGTTTTATCTGCGCACCGGCAAACGCTTGCCGACGAAATGCTCTGAAGTGGTGGTTTACTTCAAGAATCCAGAGATGAATCTGTTCAAAGATTCGTACGCTGAGCTGCCACAGAACAAGCTGACCATTCGTCTGCAGCCGGACGAAGGCGTGGATATCGAAATCCTGAACAAAGTGCCGGGACTCGATCACAAGCATAAACTGCAGACCACCAAGCTGGATTTGAGCTACTCCGAAACCTTTAACCAGTCGCATCTGGCCGATGCTTACGAGCGTCTACTGCTGGAAACCATGCGCGGTATTCAGGCGCTGTTTGTCCGCCGTGACGAAGTTGAAGCGGCGTGGGGCTGGGTCGATTCCATCATTGATGCCTGGAACGCCGATGCCGAGGCGCCGAAGCCATATCAGGCCGGCACCTGGGGGCCGGTTGCCTCTGTCGCGATGATTACGCGCGATGGCCGTTCCTGGAACGAGTTCGAATAAGCGCATCAAACCAAGCCCGCCGAATGTGCGGGCTTTTTTTCGTCCAAAATTCATTTTTCTTAAAAGTGAACCTGGGTTTCAAAAAATTTTGATATCCGATGGACGCCGCTCCAACCGATCTTGTATGGTAGAGCCCAATTATTGACAGCGTGGCCGTGCGCCGGGCTGATGCAACTAAGGAAACGTGATGAAGAACTGGAAAACAAGTGCTGAACAGATCCTGAAAACGGGCCCGGTCGTGCCGGTCATCGTGGTTAATAAGCTGGAACACGCGGTGCCGATGGCAAAAGCGCTGGTGGCTGGCGGCGTGCGTGTGCTGGAGGTGACACTGCGTACGCCGGTAGCGATGGATGCGCTGCGTGCGATGATTAAAGAAGTGCCAGAAGCGATAGTAGGCGCTGGTACGGTGATTAACACGCAACAGCTCAAAGAAGTCACGGATGCGGGCGCGCAGTTTGTTATCAGCCCAGGTTTGACTGAGTCGCTGCTCAAGGCAGCGGTGGAAGGTCCGGTACCCTTAATTCCAGGTATCAGCACGGTGTCAGAATTGATGACCGGTATGGATTATGGATTGCGTGAGTTTAAGTTCTTCCCGGCGGAAGCGAATGGCGGCGTAAAAGCGCTGTCGGCGATTGGTGGCCCGTTCCCACAAGTGCGTTTCTGCCCAACCGGCGGCATCTCGCCGGCCAATTATCGTGATTATCTGGCGCTGAAAAGCGTGCTGTGCATTGGCGGTTCGTGGCTGGTGCCGAATGATGCGCTGGAAACCGGTGACTGGGATCGGATTACGCGCCTGGCGCGTGAGGCGGTTGAAGGAGCAAGAGCGTAGCGTCATTTAACAGGTGCGCAGGGTATGCGCACCTTACGGCTTCGGGTCGCCACGCATGGCGACCTGTTAACCTAACCTTCCACTTTCACCGCTGCCGCACTGGCAACAGCGCGCGCGATAGCGTCATCGGTGCTTTCACCGGTCGCTAATGCGACACCTAAGCGACGCTGACCGGCGATTTCCGGCTTACCAAACAGGCGCAGCTGCAAACCTGCACCCAGCGCGGCTTCGATATTAACAAACTGCACGTTCTGGCTGTTCAATTCCGGCAGGATAACGGCCGAAGCCGCCGGGCCATATTGACGAATGCCGCCAATCGGCAGGCCGAGGAAGGCGCGTACATGCAGCGCGAACTCCGAAAGATCCTGAGAAATCAGCGTTACCATACCGGTATCATGCGGACGCGGTGACACTTCGCTGAAGATAACCTCATCACCGCATACGAACAGCTCCACGCCAAACAGACCGTAACCGCCGAGTGCTTTCACCACCTTAGCGGCGATATCCTGTGCGCGTTGCAGCGCCAGTTCACTCATCTGCTGCGGCTGCCACGATTCACGATAATCGCCATCTTCCTGACGATGACCAATCGGTGCACAGAAGTGGATACCATCAACCGCGCTGATGGTCAGCAGGGTGATTTCGAAATCAAACTTCACCACGCCTTCGACGATAACGCGGCCCGCACCGGCGCGTCCGCCTTGCTGGGCATAATCCCAGGCTTTATCCAGCTGGCTGGCTTCGCGGATAAAGCTTTGGCCTTTCCCGGATGAGCTCATCACGGGTTTGACGATGCACGGGAATCCAATGGCATTCGCCGCAGCGACAAAGTTCGCTTTGCTATCGGCAAACTGGTAGGTCGAGGTCGGTAGGGACAACTCTTCCGCCGCCAGACGACGAATGCCTTCGCGGTTCATGGTCAGCCGTGCAGCGCGCGCGGTGGGCACCACTTTCTGGCCTTGAGCTTCCAGTTCCAGCAGTTTTTCGGTGGCGATAGCTTCAATTTCTGGCACCACAAAGTGCGGCTGTTCCTGCGCAATCAGCGCGGCCAGTGCATCGCCGTCCAGCATATTGATTACGTGGCTACGATGCGCGACGTGCATGGCGGGCGCATCGGCATAACGATCCACCGCGATCACTTCCACACCAAGACGTTGGCACTCCAGCGCCACTTCTTTGCCTAATTCGCCTGAACCTAACAGCATGACACGCGTAGCGGCAGGGCGCAGCGCGGTTCCGAGAGTCGTCATAATTTCACCTTAGCAGTCAAAATGCGCGCGCAGTATAAACGAAAACGTTTGCGTACTCACGCTTTCGGCTTCATCAGGTTTGCCATACTTTTCTCGCTCTGACGTTAACTGACACAGCCTGCGGCAGCATGGTGAGCGGAAATTTAAACGGGAGTTAAACAATGAGCAATTGGCTGCAGCAAATTCAATCGGTGCTGGCGAAAAAGAGTGGCGAAGGAAAATCCGGTGGATTGAGCGATATGTTGGCACCTGGCGCGTTAGGCGGTCTGGCGGGCTTGCTGGTCGGCAGCAAATCCACGCGTAAGCTGCTGACCAAATACGGCGGCAAAGCCTTGCTACTAGGCGGCGGAGCGGCGGCTGGTGCGCTGCTGTGGAATAAATATAAGCAGCGTATCCGGGAAACTCATCAGGATGAGGCCGGTTTCGGCCAACTGCAAACGCCGATGGATCAACGCGCAGAACGCTTAGTGACGGCGCTGGTTTTCGCGGCAAAAAGCGACGGTCATATTGACGATGCCGAGCGCGCGGCGATTGAACAAAACGTTCAACAAGCCGGTTATGGCCCACAAGCCGAAGCTTTGATTCAGCAGGCGATGAACCGTCCGCTGGATCCTCACTGGCTGGCGGCGGATGTTAAGAACGAAGAAGAGGCGCTGGAACTCTATTTCCTAAGCTGTGCAGCCATTGATGTCGACCACTTTATGGAGCGCAGCTATCTCTCCGCGTTAGGTGATGCGCTAAAAATTCCGCAAGATGTACGCGATGGTATCCAGCGCGATATCGACGCGGAAAAAGCCGCGTAATCTGCTACAAAGGCTGCGTCCGCAGCCTTTATTTTTGCTGGTTGGTTTATCCTGCGCTGGGTGATGATGCTTGCAGCTTGGCATCAAGCGCGATTAGTGCCACGCTTGCTGGATATTGTCTTTCAGGGAGAAGAGCCTAAATGAATCAGCCCAACGCGAAAAAAATCCCCCATGTGATGAGCCTGCACGGTGAAACGCGCATCGACAATTATCACTGGTTGCGCGATGACGATCGCGAAAATCCTGAAGTGCTTGCCCACCTGCACGCTGAAAATGATTATGGCCGCGCGATGATGGCCTCGCAAAATTCGCTACAGGATCGGGTGCTAAAAGAGATTGTCGATCGTATTCCCCCGCAGGATCACTCGGTGCCGTATGTGAAGAACGGTTATCGCTATCAAAGCCGCTATGAAGTGGGTAACGAATATCCCGCCTATTTCCGTCAACCGATTGAGGCACCGCTTGATGAGCCGTGGCAACTGCTGCTAGATGGCAACCAACGTGCGTCCCACAGCGACTTTTACACCATGGGGGCGTTGGCAATTACGCCGGATAACCAGGTGATGGCGCTGGCGGAAGATTTCCTTTCGCGCCGTCAATACGGCATTCGTTTCCGTAATCTGCAAAGCGGCAGTTGGTATCCGGAAGTGCTGACGAATGCTTCCTCCAGCGTGGCCTGGGCCAACGATTCGCGCACGCTCTATTACGTGCGTAAACACCCGAAAACCCTGCTGGCTTATCAGGTATGGCGTCACGAATTGGGGCATCCGCAATCTGACGATCAGCTGGTGTACGAGGAAAAAGACGATACTTTCCATCTTAGCGTGCACAAAACCACGTCAGAGCACTTTATTCTGGTGGCGTTGTACAGCACCACCACCAGTGAAATCCTGCTGATCGATGCGGAATATCCCGATGCACAGCCGCAAACGTTTTGTCCGCGGCGTCGCGATCACGAATACAGCATTGACCACTACAACCACCAGTTTTATATCCGCTCGAATCGTGATGGTAAAAACTTCGGCCTGTACCGCAGTGCGTGGCTGGCCGAAGCGCGCTGGCAAGCGTTAATTCCAGCGCGGGACAACGTAGTACTGGAAGATTTCCAGCTGTTCCGTCATTGGCTGGTGGTGGAAGAGCGCCAGCACGGCGTTAATACCTTGCGTCAGATTAACTGGGAGAGTGGGGAGAGCTTTGGCATCGCCTTTGACGATCCGGCGTACGTGACCTGGCTGGCGTATAACCCTTCGCCGGAGAGCGACACGCTGCGCTACGGCTATTCATCGATGACTACGCCGACGACGCTGTTTGAGTTGAATATGGAAACGGGCGAACGCCGCGTGCTGAAACGTACGTCGGTGCCGGGCTTTAAATCTGAGGATTTCAAAAGCGAGCATCTGTGGATCACGGTGCGTGATGGTACGGAAGTCCCGGTTTCGCTGGTGTATCACCGCAAGCACTTCCAGCGTGGCAACAATCCGCTGCTGGTTTATGGTTACGGCGCCTACGGCAGCAGCATGGATGCCAGCTTTGGCACCAGCCGTATCAGCTTGCTCGAGCGTGGATTCGTCTACGCGATTATTCATGTGCGCGGCGGCGGTGAACTCGGTCAGCAGTGGTATGACGGTGGCCGCCTGAAGAACAAAATCAACAGCTTCACCGACTTTATCGATGTCACCGAAGCGCTGGTGGCAAAAGGTTACGGAAATCCACAGCGGCTGTACGCCATGGGCGGCAGCGCCGGAGGGTTACTTATGGGTGGTGTCGTGAACATGGCACCGAATCTGTTCCACGGTGTGGTGGCACAGGTACCTTTTGTGGATGTCGTGACCACCATGCTCGATCCATCGATTCCGCTCACTACCGGCGAATACGATGAGTGGGGCAATCCCGAGCAGGAAGAGTTTTACCACAGCATCCGCCAGTACAGCCCGTATGACAACATCGAAGCAAAAGCCTATCCACACTTGCTGGTTACCACCGGGCTGCACGATTCTCAGGTGCAGTATTGGGAACCGGCCAAATGGGTGGCGAAATTACGCGAGTTAAAAACTAACGATTCGTTGCTATTACTGTGCACCGAGATGGATTCCGGCCACGGCGGTAAATCGGGCCGTTTCAAAGCCTATGAAGGCGTGGCGCAGGAGTTTACTTTCCTGATAGGTCTGGCGCAGGGGAGCTTGCCAGACCGTACCGATTACTGATCGCTTTTAACGTACTTGCGAAGCGCCTGCCGCAACGGTGGGCGCAAATCGCGCACATTTTCCAGCACCCAGCGCAGATAGCCGGGATCTTTACGCGCAATGCTGCCAATGCTTTGACCGCGATACTTCCCGAACGGGAACACATCACCACTCACGGCTGCCGGTTGGCACAAATTCGCCATCTGCTCGGCATTCCAGCCCGACGTTTCCATAATGCGGATCAGTAGCGCGGCGGTGACGTAGCAGTCATACAACGCGCGGTGTGCATGCAGCTCGGCTGGAGGTGTGACGTCCAGCTTCAGGCTATGACGCAATGCCTGATTGCCGTATTTGATGCCTGGCCACAACTGACGCGCCAGCGTCATGGTGCAGATCCATTCGCCCGGCATGGTTGGCAGCATACGGCGATCAAAACTGGCATTGTGCGCGACATAATGCGGGCTGCCGTGATAGCGGCCAATCGCTTCTTCGATAGTCGGTTTGCCAACCACCATCGCTTCAGTAATGCGATGCACCGCCATCGCCTGGCGGCTGATCGGGCGGTCCGGGCAGATCAAATCACTCATGGGATTGACGATTTGACCGTCAATGACATCCACTGACGCCACTTCAACCACGCCGCCTTGCAGGCCACAGGTTTCGGTATCGATAACACGTAACATAGATTACTTCTGCTTAGGTTCGTAGGGCAGGCGTGACAGGCTGAGCGATGCCTGGCGGTAGTTCATCAGACGTTGACGAAACCATTCACGCAGCGCCTCTGGTTGCTCGCGCTCCACCATTTCGGCAATCACGGGCATATTGTAGCGCTCTTTAAAAGCCACGCCCGCGGCGGCCAGATCGACATTCACTTTGTCTTTCTCTTCCTGCGACAGCAAGGCAAGGTTTTGACTCATACTTTCCTCCAGATAATCAGGGGCAAAAGTAATGGTTTCGGACCGAGGGATCAAGGAAATTGGATCGCACCGCAAGTCTCGACACCTGCGGATCGGCGGCGTATCCTGCTGCCACGTTTGCGGTGCACTGCCGCAGTTAAAAGGGAAGAAGTGATGAAGAAAACTGCGTTTACCCGAGTTGTGGCGCTGTTGCTGGCGTCATCAACGCTGGCCTTCAGCCAGTTTGCGCTGGCTCATGCTCACCTGAAAACGCCGGTTCCGGCGGATAAAGCCGTGGTGGAGCATTCCCCGCAGAATTTAACGCTGACCTTTACTGAAGACGTTGAAGCCGCGTTTAGTGGCGTAGAAGTGCTCAACGCGCAACATCAACCCATGCCGGTGGGGAAGGCCAGGCTTAACAACAAACAGCACGATCAGCTGATTGTACCGATCAGCCAACCGTTGCCGTCGGGTAATTATCAAGTGAACTGGCATGTGCTGTCAGTTGATGGCCACAAAACCAAAGGCAGCTACGCATTTAGCGTGAAGTGATCAATGAGTTTGAGCACGCTGTGGATTGGCCTGCGGGCGCTGCATTTCTTGTCGGTGTTACTGCTCGCTGGCAGCGCCTGCTACACCGCGCTGCTGGCACCGCGTCGCTATCGCCTGGTGCTGGCGCAGCGTTTAGATTTGATTTTGCGTACCAGCGCGCTAGTGAGCTTGCTCAGCGCCGTGCTGATGCTAGCGACACAAACCGGTTTGATGAGCGGTGACTGGCGAAACATTAGCGATAGCGAGACGTGGCGCGCCGTGCTGAATACGCGTTTTGGCATGGTCTGGCGCTGGGAAATTGTCTTCGCACTGCTTGGCACGCTGACACTATTGCTACGTGGCAGGCTGCGTCAGCAATTGCTGCTTGTTAGCGGTGTATTGCAACTGATCGCTCTGGCAGGCGTAGGACATGCAGCAATGCGTGATGGCTGGGCCGGCATGCTGCAGCAAGCAAACCATGCGCTACATCTGCTTGCCGCCGCGTTCTGGGCGGGCGGTTTACTGCCGCTGCTGTTACTGATGCGTGAAGCACGACAGATCGAATTCCGTGCCGATGCTATTCGCTGCATGATGCGATTTTCCCGCTACGGACATTTAGCCGTTGCGCTGGCGTTGTTCACTGGAGTCGTTAACAGTCTGCTAATAGCCGGTTCACCGCGCGATTGGCAAGTTACACCGTGGAGCGAGCTGCTGGTGGTGAAAGTGCTGCTGGTAATGTTGATGATCGCTATCGCGCTGACCAACCGCTATCTGCTGGTTCCGCGTTTCCGCCGGGCGGCCAGTCATGCATCGCAACTGTTTATTCGCCTGACGCAGCTAGAGCTGCTGCTGGCCATTATTGTTATTGGGTTAGTGAGCGTGTTTGCCACACTCTCACCGGCCTGAATGTGTCATTAAAGAAGATGAAATGAGGTCGATATTTTGCTGAAGAAACTGATTCCAGCTTGCGTATTGATGGCGCTGTGCAGCCAGGCGATGGCCGCACAGATTATTACCGTCAGCCGTTTTGAGATTGGCAAGGACAAATGGCCCTTCACCCGTGAAGAGGTGATGCTGACCTGCGAAAAAGACGGAGCGCTGTTTGCTATCAATCCCGGCACGTTATTGCAGTATCCGCTCAACGATAAAGCCTACGCGCGCAAGACTGCCGGGCAGGGCACGCTGCAATCCATTGACACCATCGTGGCCGAAGACAAAGCGCATCCAGGTCAGAAAATGAGTCTGCAGCCGATCGTCGATCGCGCACAGCAACTGTGCGGCAAGTAATCTCGGTATAAATCAGGCGTGGCGCACATTTCTGCCGCTACGCTTGTTCTCAGGTTATGTCAACGCGATCACAGAGTTGATACCTTTGCTTACCGAACAGCGCAGTTGGCTGGAAAACCACCAATCCTGGTCTACCATTAAATGGCAAGGCGTCCTCGCCTGCAAAAATGCCAACTTTTAGCGCACGGCTCCTAAAGAGCCATTTCCCTGGACCGAATATAGGAATCGTATTCGGTCTTTTTTTATCTGCATACCTTTGCCATCTTTTATCATTCATTAAATTAAAAAATATTATCGCTTGCTTGTGGCATGGATAAATGCGTTAATGCTCCGTCGGTCTGAATAGCAGACAGTTAGAAGGTTAGTTCCCATTGTATTTCTCATCCCAGTTAGTGCCGCTTCAAGCCCTTTCTCTTTGAGTCTTATCCTAAGTTCTGATTCGTATCTGCAACTCGGCCCTTACGCCAATAGGCTCATTTAAAAGGTAAAAATTATGTCTAACAAAATTCTTGGAACGGTAAAATGGTTCAACTCAGAAAAAGGCTTCGGCTTTATTTCTCCTGAAAATGGCAGCAAGGACGTTTTCGTCCACTTCTCAGCCATTCAGGGCACAGATTATCGCTCACTTGATGAAGGTCAGCGTGTTGAGTTTTCAGTTGAAGATGGTCCAAAAGGTCCGTCAGCAACAAATGTATTAGGTCTGTAATTATTCGCATTTATAATCGTTTAAGATGTCCGCATTGCCAGAGTTCACAATATCGCACCTCCGCGTTCGATATTACTAAAATGAACCCCCATGGCGCTAAATGTATTTTCTGCAAATCATCAATGATTGTGTTGAAAACTGCATAATAACGGATTATCTCTCCTGATTTTATATTGGGAGTTATCAGGCGATTGCCTGATATAAGTATCACTAGCACTGCTTCGGCAGTGCTTTTTTTTGCGCTAAATACCGCGCTTTAGCACACTTATTCCTCTGATCGCTCTCGCCTTCACGTGATACATTCCTTGCCATCAAGTTACTTCACCTCAAATCAATGAGAATTAAGAAGATGCTTAAGTCTATGGCTATAGTCGCCATGCTGCTGCTTAGCGGTTGTGCACTAAAACAGTATCCGCAATCTGCCAAGGTGAGCGATGCCGAAGCGCAAACTTATGACTGCGCAACATTGAACCAGGAGATAGCTAAATCTCTTAGCGTGCAGCAGCAGATTGATAAAACAGGCGAATTTGATGCGCTGACGGTGCTCGGTTTCGTGGGTGATTTTGGCATCGGTAATGGCATTGCCAAAGCCAGCGCTAAGCATAACGCCGCGGCGCGATTATCACAGTTACAGGCGCTGAAATCGGTGCGTTGCCCGTCTAATGGTGCCTAATTATCACCAGCCAGACAGATAGCCAGTAGAAATGTGAGGCCAAAAAGCTGCAGTCAGCATGCGCAAAAAATGGTATAACGTTGGCGCATCTGTTTTATTGCCGGCTAATAAGGACCCTTCATGGCAAATACACAATATCTTCTCTGGGTAATGATTGGCACATTAACGCTGCTGAGTATCTTTATTGGTGTGGTAGTGGGTCGGGCAAAAAACCCGCGCATCGGCACAATAACCTTCGCCGGTTTATTGGCCTTTTTCTTGCTGGCAATTTTCCTGATCACGCGTTAGAGCTAAAACAGATAAATGCCACACGTCAGCTGTGGCAATGATTTGGCGTTACGGGGCAGGATGCAGAGCAGCGCGGTGTTGAGCAATCAGTTGCTCCGCCAGAGAGCGATCTTCTTCATGTTGTGAAATGTAATGCTCATACGGATCTTTCACGCCCAAACTTTCAATATAATCGAGATGAGCCTGTTTTATTTCCCGGTTGATATATTGAATCACCTCTAAACCTGACTCATCGGCATAGGCCGGCGCTTTGCTTTTAATTGCGCGAATTAATTCCACGTTATTTTGCATAAACACTTCCAGATCAATTTTATAATAGTCTTTCATTGGCTCGCTCCTGTAGACATCATCAATATCTAACCTTAGCAGAGCATTATCATCGATTGTGACTATCCATGCGCAACATCCCAGCCGCTGCCGTTGCGAATGTGTCCCCAGCAAGGAGTAATGTCCTGTTCTAACTGATAAATCAGAGCCAATATCAAATTCAGGTTATAGCGGGTTACTTCGTTATGTTGTGTGATGCACGGCGATGCGGACTCGATCAAATTGAAGTTACGGTATTTCTGCAGCAGCGCCAGGTTGGGAAAAATTTCCTGTTCACGTTGGTAGTCGGCAAGGGCAGTAAAAAGATAGATATTTTTATCTGTATGGCGATCGCGTCGTAGGGTATTTGGCAAGAGCTTATTTAATAACGTCACTGCTGCGGGGGTAATGGTGCCCATCATGGCTTCGCCTACTTTTGGCCACATAGTCTCCGCATAATCACCTAGATAAAATTGTGGCACGGCAGTAATGATGTTTTTAATGTTATGCCGGACGCCAAAGTAGAGTGCCGCACTGCCGCCTTTAGAGGCGCCGAGTATCGAAACATTTGCCGGTGTGGTCAGTTCTATTACCGAACGAATCAGTTGGCTCACGCCATGCTCAATATCGAAGTTCATATTGTTGCACAGGTAGTAAGCGGGCAGCCCCTGGAAATCATCTTTGATCCACAACACCGCCGATCGTGTATGTTGCAACAGCGTAAAGTCGTAGATGGTGGGATCTGGCAGGTTAAAACCCGACATGACGATCAATAAATGCCGATTATCTTCGGCTGCCGGTTTATAGCGATAATGGATATCGAGAGCGGGACGAAAGTTAAAGATGTAGTCAGTCAAGATAAGCGGCTCAGAAAAGGAGTTCACCGATTAAAGACGACATTTCTGCTGGATAATTAAATGACGTGGGTGAACGGCAGAAAAGCTTTAATTGGGGCTGCAGAGCGCAGCCACTTTTGGAATCTAACGAGGTTTACGCGCAGCCAGTAGAAACATCATTGGGCGATCGCGCTCTTCTGCCAGGGCGGGATTCTGTGCTAACTGTGCTTCATCGGGTCCCCATTCATCAAGATGGACGATCTCAAATCCTGCGGCAATCAGTGCATTAATCCAGGTAGCCAGTTTGCGATGCTGTTTTTTTACGCCATCGGCAAACCAGTTGCTGATGCGCTCACCCTCCTGCTGATAGTGATTCACCGGCCAACTACGCTGCTGTTGATCATCAATTATCCACTGCTGCGCCGTTGGCGCGGTGTAAATCGGATGCTCGCATGAGAACACCAGCGCACCACCTGGCGTTAAGGCATTGAACAGGGTGGCGAAGAGCGTATCAATGTTGCTGAGATAATGCAGCGCCAGCGAGCTGTAGGCGAGATCAAAGGTTTCGCTGAGTTGCAGCGTTTCTAAATCGGCACGCTGATAGCGAATGCCCGTTCCTTGAGTCATGGTCGCGGCTTGCGCCAGCATCTTCTCTGAGACATCGAGCCCCAGTACTTCACGCGCGCCTTGCTGTTGTGCGTAACGGCAAAACCAGCCATAGCCACAGCCGAGATCGAGAATGCGTTTGTCATCCAGATCGGGCAGTAATGCGCGCAGTGCGGGCCATTCCGGTGCGCCGTCCAATCCCTGCACTGAACGTGGCAGCGTGGCATAGCCGGCAAAAAAATGCGGGTCGTCGTAAATATTCTGGCTCATACAGGCTCCTTTATATGATGCGCAAAGGAGTTTAGGCGTTTAGCGAGGAAAGTAAAGCTGCGTAATTATCCCACAAATAACAGATGCACCAGGCGAGCCAGCGTTTCGAGCAGCAGCAAGCTGCCGATGAAGATAACGATCAAGACACCAATAAATTGTTTACGGCCGCTCATGCTGTTCCCTCCGCTGGCTAAACCTCACCGGACTATACTTTAAGCCGGGCTCACTAAACTTCCAGTCAACCGGGGAAGATTACATGCTTTACCAACGGGTAAGTGCGCAAATGTGGCGAAACATTTGGGTGGTGGGCGATTTACACGGCTGCCGTGCCCAGCTTGATGCGCAGCTCCTCAAGCGGGATTTCGATAAGCAGCAGGATTTATTGCTGTCGGTGGGCGATTTGATTGATCGCGGGCCAGACAGCCCCGGCTGTTTAGCGCTATTGCAAGAACCCTGGTTTCGCTGTGTGCGCGGCAATCATGAACAGATGGCGCTCGCCGCGCTGGATGGGCGCGATCAGACCTTGTGGATGATGAACGGCGGCGAGTGGTTTTGGCAGTTGAAGGGCGCAAAGTTAATCGCTGCGCGCCATGCGTTGAAACGCTGCGCCGATTTACCGTTGGTTTTGCATCTGGAATTCGGCGACCGCGTAGTGGTGATTGCTCACGCCGATTATCCTGCCAGCTATTATGCACTGGGGCAGGATGTCGATTGGCAACAGGTGGTGTGGAGTCGCGATCGGCTGGGACGCCATCAACGTGGCGCTTCGGCAAACATTGCGGGCGCCAGCGATTTTTACTTCGGCCACACGCCGTTGGAGCAACCGCTGCATGTGGCGAATCAGCATTATATTGATACCGGCGCGGTTTTCGGCAACTGTCTCACGCTGGTAAAATTACAGTAATGCTTAGCGGAACAGACGCCCGTCGCGCACCAGCTCACGCGGATAACTGTTTTTAATCCGATTGCCGACTTTTTTGGCCAATCCTAAAGGCTGTGACTGATAGGTCACAATCACCTCATCGCGATTCGGTAACGACTCAGGATGAATATCCTGACCGCGATACCAGGTTTCTGCCTCCGCATCGGTAAGGGCAAAATCCAGCGCGCTGCCTGGCTTACTCAACGCGACAACGGCTTCATGCTGCCAGCGATAACCTTTCGGGAAGGTTTCTGCCAGCTTAAGGCCGATACGCGAGAAGCGCACTTTACCCAGCCAACTTTCCAGCGCTGCCGGGAAGAGCCACAGCTCTTTATCGCGATGCCACAGCGTGTGATTGTCATCCCATTGCAAGCCTACTTTTGCTGCTGCCTGCTGTACCTCGGCGCTGAGCTTACGGCTGGCCGGTGAGAAGGGCAGTTTGCCCACTTTATAGGTCGGTGCGGGCAACACGGGAATGCTGGCGGTTTTACGCAGGCGCGCCACAAAGAAGCCTTCGCTATCGAAAATTTGCGGGAACACGTGCAGGAAACCTTCCGGTGTTAAAGCCTGATCGGCGCCAGCAAATAGACCATTCAACGGCACAATTTCTACCGCATCGGGATAACGCTGTTGCAACCAGTGAATCACCTGCTGGTTTTCAATCTGATTGAGCGTGCAGGTCGAGTAGATCAGCGTGCCGCCGGGTTGTAATGCATGGAAAGCGCTGTCAATGAGATCGCGCTGGGTTTCAGCGATCGCTTCGGTGCTGGCCAACGTCCAGTTACGCAGCGCATCGGCGTCTTTACGCACCACGCCTTCGCCAGAGCAGGGCGCATCCAGCAGAATGGCATCGAAACGTTCCGGCAGCGCCGCGCCAAACACCCGACCATCAAAATGGGTGAGCGCCACATTGCTCACGCCGCAGCGGCTGATATTGGCGTGCAGCACTTTGACGCGACTGGCGGAATATTCGTTGGCAAGGATGGCGCCTTCATTGCGCATCAGTGCGGCCATCTGCGTGGTTTTGGAGCCTGGTGCTGCAGCCACATCCATCACCTGACGCGCATCGGGTGCGGCGTCAAACAGTGCGGTAACCGGCAGCATCGAGCTGGCTTCCTGAATATAAAACAGCCCGCTAAGGTGCTCCGCAACGCTACCTAGCGGCAGCGACTCATCGTCACGCTCAATCCAGAACCCTTCGGCGCACCACGGAATGGGTGACAGCCGCCAGCCATAATCAGCGGTGCGGACGAGGAAATCATCCACGCTAATTTTTAAGGTATTAACGCGTAAGCTGCGGCGCAGCGGTTGCTGGCTGATGGCGAGAAAGCGTTGCAATTCAGCGTCATCAGCGAGGCTGGCGCGCATTAGCGCGAGGAAATCTTCGGGAAAGCGATCGGACACGGGCATCTACCGGGAAACAAAATGAGCGCGAAGTGTAACATGCGAAAAAGAATCGGGCAGCCAGGCTGCCCGATTTGCTTAAGGTTGATTAGGATCCGGAATCGCCGTGCCCCAATTGCGCCACTCTTTTGGCGCTTCATCCTGCAGCAGGAAGTGTTTGTTGGCGCCGGCCTGTGGTGCTAACGGTACCGTTGGCGGCGTTGCAAACTGCACACCGCCGCGAATGAATTGCTGGAAGGTACCGGTTTTCAACACGCCGCCGATCAGGCCGAAATCGAAGTTATAACCGGAAGCCAGCCAGAACACCGAGTTGTTACGTACCAGATGCTGGTATTTCTTGCTGATACGCAGCGCGATCTGTACGCGATCGGCCATGTTACCCAACGATGTGCCGGTCACGGTACCAACTTCAACGCCACGGAACAGCACCGGCGTTCCCACCGACAGCGATCCCGCGTCAGCGGCATCGACATAAATCGTTAAGCCGTTAAGGTAACGAGAATCGGTGATAGTGCTTTCCTGCAGTTCAAAGGTGCGCGCTGGAGAACCTTTGCCCGGATCAACGTTGAGGTAGGGCTGCAGCAGCGTTTCGATATGATTAACCCCTGCGGCAGAAATCTCCGGCGACACCACCGAGAAGCGGCTGCCGATGCGCGCGAAGTCCTGCACGTATTCCGGATAGAGCACCGCTTTTGCTACCACCTGATTGTTATCAGAACTCAGCGCCAGCGATTCAACCTGACCGATGTTGATGCCGAGATAGCGGATCGGCATACCCGCAGCCAGTTTGCTGGCATCGAAGGTGTGCAGCGTAATCTGACTGCCGACGGCACGCGCCACGGTTTCTGAAGAGTACAGCACGCGCTTCACGCCTTTCACCGCCTGCGCTCCGGTCAGATTATCAAAACTGATCGCACCTTTAAGGGCGCGGTTGAGCGGAGATGCCTGCACCGTCAAACCGCTGCCGTTGAGCTGCACTTTGGCACCACCTTCGGCCCAGAACACGCTCTCGCTGGTGAGTAACTTGCGATACTGCGGCTGAATGTGAATCGAGATTTCAAAGGCATCCGCGCGCGGCACGACATCAACCACTTCACCCACCTGGAATTTGCGATACAGCAGCACCGACCCGGCCTGCACATCTGGCAAGCTGTTGGCGGTCAGCTTCAGTGTGGTCGGTGGCTGTTCGCCGACAATACCTTCCTCCGCACGTTCCGCATCGGCATATAAAGGATAACGACTGGACGGATTGCCTTTCGCGCCTGGAATCAGGCGAATGCCACCATCGACCCATTCGCGTGCGCTGGCACCCAGCACCTGCATACCATCAAGGCCAAATTTCACGTCGAGGCGGCTATTCACCACAAATTTACTGTCCGCGTGCACCAGCTTGCGGTGTTCGGGATTAATGGCGGCGACGAAGCTGATGCCATTCTCATCCAGCGTACGTGAAATCACCTGACCAATTTTCATGCCATACAGCATCACCGGCTGGCCCGCATCAATGCCATAGGTTTCCGGCGCGCTGAGTTTTACCGTCAGCACATCGGGCTTTTGCAATAGCGTTTCGCTGGCGGGCAGCACGGTGAATTGATCCTGCGGCTCGCCTTCGCCGGGCACCAATTCGAGGGTGTTGCCGGTCAACAGACTGCTAAGGTTGGTATCAGTCAGGCTAATTTTCGGTGTGCGCATTTCAATGCGCGTGCCGCTGCGCATCAAACTGGTTACCGAAGGGTCAACCGTGAGTTCGCCAGTGACTTTACCGCCATCCTGCAGGTTAAGTTTGGTCAAGGTGCCGACTTCCAGGCCCTGATACATCAGCGGCGTGCTGTCGACTTTCAGATTGTCGCCGCTCGGTAAATCAAGTTTGACCTGAACCCCGCGCTGACTGCGCGCTAAATCCGGGTAGAGTTGATAGGTGGCATCGACGTTTGCCTGCTGCCCGTCATTGGGGGAATCGAAGGCAATCGCGCCGTTGACGAGGGCGGCCAGACTTTCCAGTTTTACCTTGGCACCGCTCAGGCTGACATCCGCATCAACGCCGGAAACGTTCCAGAAGCGGCTCTGCTTTTTCACCAGATTGATGAAGCGACGCTCAATCAGCACATCGATGGTCACGCCATCGGTGCTGTTATTCAGGCTGTAATCGTAAACACGACCGACCGGAATTTTGCGGTAATAGACCAGTGAACCGGTATTGAGTGAGCCAAGATCCGGCGCGCGCAGATGAATCAGCAATTCACCGGTATTGACGCGATATTTCGGTTGGGTATCTAACGCGGTAAAGCGTTCGCTCTCTTTGCCTTTGCCCGGCATCATGCCGATATAGTTACCGCCGACTAATGCATCAAGTCCGGACACGCCGGCCAGTGAGGCTTTTGGCGTCACCAGCCAGAACTGCGTGTCTTCACGCAGCGCATCGCGCATATCGCTCTTGATACTGGCTTTGATCTGGATGCTGCGATAATCATCGCTCAGCACGATGCCTTGCACCGTGCCCACTTCCACGCCCTGATATCGAATCGGCGTGCGGCCGGGCACGATGCCGTCGGCGGTCTGGAAGTTAATGGTGATCGTCGTACCGCGCTCTTCATAATTGGTCCATAACAGCCAGCCTGCGATCAGCAAAGCGATAATGGGCAATAACCAGAACGGCGAAATCTTGCGCTTATTGCGCAGATTGGCGCTAGTCGGTGTAGTCGGCGTTTCCTGTTGCATGTGCATCCCAGATCAGGCGGCTATCAAGCCACTCTACAGCCATAATGGTCAGGACAACGGCAGCGCCAAAATAGAAGGCGGCCGGTCCCATGGTAAAAGCCAGTAACTGATCACGATTGACCAGCGACATGGTTAACGCAATCACGAACAGATCCAGCATTGACCAGCGACCCACCCAGGTAACGGCGCGCAGCAGACGAATGCGGGTTTTTAAGCCCTGTTCGCATTTAAAATGAATACTGAGTAGTAACGTCAGCATCACTAATACTTTGGTAAACGGCACCAGAATACTGGCAATAAAGACCACCGCAGCGACCGGCACATTGCCGGATGCCAGGCCCAGAATGCCGGAGAAAATGGTGTCTTCGCGGCGTGCACCGTTAACGTAAACCACCGAAATAGGCAGTAGATTGGCGGGAATCAGCAGCACAATTGAGGCGATCAGCGCCGCCCAGGACTTCTGCAAACTGTGGCGACGGCGATAGTCGAGTGGTGTATGACAACGCGTACAGCGCCCACGCGCATCGGGCACGCCAGTTTGATGGCAGTTGAGGCACACTTGCCACTCTTCCGGCGGCGAAGTGGGCATGGCTTGCGGATAATAGTGTTCCCATAACTGCTCGACGTTAAGATGAATCAGCGTCAGCAGGCTGAGTACCGTCAGCGCTATATAGGCCACTAAGCCATAACCCACTTCCAGCGCGGCGTAATCCTGCACCTTTATCGATGCCACTGCCACGCCGACCAGATAGATATCCAGCATTACCCACTCTTTCAGCTTATCGAGCATCAGCAGGACCGGACGCAGGTTCATACCGAGCGCGTTACCCACCCACAGATAGAGAATGCCCGCCACCAGCGTGACCGGCGCGCCGATGGTACAGAACGCGACCATCGAAGCGGTCAGCGTGTTGCCCTGCTGTGCCATCTGAATCACACCTTCCAGCAGGCTCGCGTTAATACGCATTCCGAGCAGGCGAATATCGACCAGCGGCAAGCTAAAGGCGAACGGCATCAACACGATCATCACCATCGCCATGGCGGTGAGGCGGGTCATTGACCAGTCACGTCCGCTCTGTATTTGTGCATGACAGCGTGGGCAATAGGCCGTCTGATGCGATTTCACATCCGGTAAGGAAAAAAGGGTATCGCATTGCGGACAACGCTGATAACGTGCGTGGGGCAACGTCTGGCTGATAGCGTGAATTTTCATAGGTGACGCGAGTGCCCATCGTTCGTTACGTTTACCGGCATGCTGAGTAGAGCCATTCTGCCTGCAATAATCGGTGGTACAAGAATATCCTTCATCACCGACTGCTAAGGGTATAGTAACTAACTCAATGATTCACCTTATGCGCCTGGATTATTAGTGCTTATTTTAACAACTGAGTGACAACAAGGTCACCACAGTGACGAGTTATGGTTGAACAATGAACAAAAAAGCTTTTTACGAGGATTTGAATCGTGATGTCCGCGCCCTGTTGGCGGGTGAAACCTCGTTCCTCGCAGCGCTCGGCAATTGCAGTGCGCTGTTATTTGAACGCCTGGAAGGTGTGAACTGGGCTGGATTCTATTTGCTGACTGAGCCGAATACGCTGGTGTTAGGTCCTTTCCAGGGCAAAATTGCTTGCGTACGCATTCCGGTGGGTAAAGGCGTGTGCGGTACCGCAGTGGCTGAGGACAAAGTGCAGCTGGTGGAAGACGTGCATGCGTTCCCGGGCCATATCGCCTGTGATGCAGCAAGCAACGCCGAAATCGTGATTCCTCTGAAAGTGAATGGCACTCTGGTGGGTGTTTTAGACATTGATAGTACGGTTTATTCTCGCTTCGATAGCGAGGATGAAGCGGGGCTGGTGGCCCTTACCGACGGGCTTTGTGAAGTGCTGGCGGGCAGCGACATCGTAAAATTTATTCAGCTGACGCACAGCTAATCGACTGGATCACATAGCATTTGGCGATGTTGTCATTATAATGTCGCCTGTTCATGCCTGCTCTGGTCGGCAAATCCGTTGTAATCAGGAAATTTCATGGAAAATCAACCTAAGTTGAATAGCAGTAAAGAAGTCATCGCCTTTTTGGCGGAGCGTTTTCCGCAATGCTTTAGCGCCGAAGGCGAGGCGCGTCCGCTCAAAATCGGCATTTTTCAAGATCTGGTCGAGCGTGTTCAAGGCGAACTGAGCCTGAGCAAGACGCAACTGCGTTCTGCCTTACGTCTATATACCTCTAGCTGGCGTTATCTTTATGGCATCAAAGCAGGTGCCATTCGTGTTGATCTCGACGGTAACGCCTGTGGCGTGCTGGATGAGCAACACGTAGAACATGCGCGCAAGCAACTGGAAGAAGCCAAAGCTCGCGTTCAGGCGCAGCGCGATCAGCAGAAAGCGAAGAAGCGTGAAGCCGGTGAAGAGACCGCTGAACGTCGTCCGCGCAAGCCTGCTCCGCGTAAAGCTGCCGAAGGTGATGCACCGCGTAAGCCGCGTCCACAGGCTCCGCGTGCGGCCTCTGCTGAACGTAGTGCTCCGCAGCCACCGCGAGCCAAACCTGTCACTGATACCTCAACGCTGCAGCCTGGCCAGAACATTAAAGTGACTGCAGGCAAAGGTGCAATGGACGCTACCATTCTTGAAATCACCAAAGATGGCGTTCGGGTTCAGCTCGCTTCCGGCATGGCAATGATTGTGCGCGCAGAACATTTGCAGTTCTGAAACGGAGGCTGACCCTGGCATGAACAATTTTTTAAAGATCGGTATGATCGCGGGCCTGCTATTAGCAGGCCCCACCTTTGGCGCAGACAACATTACCCGCGCCGACCAGATTCCCCAATTGCATGAAGATCCACAGCATCCCACCGTTAGCGAACGCGTTACGTCACGTTTCACCCGCTCTCACTATCGCCAGTTCGATTTGAATCAGGACTTTTCTGCGAAAATCTTTGATCGCTACCTGAATCTGCTGGACTACAGCCACAACGTGCTGCTGGCATCGGATATCGCGCAATACACCGATA
This sequence comes from Pantoea sp. GM01, assembly GCF_000282675.1. Lineage (NCBI taxonomy): Bacteria > Pseudomonadati > Pseudomonadota > Gammaproteobacteria > Enterobacterales > Erwiniaceae > Pantoea > Pantoea sp. GM01. Next base: position 43,476 of record NZ_AKIU01000036.1, read on the forward strand.
AAAAAACCTCCGTTGGTGATGAGTTCCGCAGCGGTAAGCTGGATGTGTTTTACGATCTCTACAATCTGGCGCAGAAACGCCGCTTTGAGCGCTATCAATATGCGCTGAGCGTGCTGAGCCGCCCAATGAATTTCACCGGCAATGACACCATTGACATTGATCGGGCAAAAGCGCCCTGGCCGAAAAGCGTGGATGAGCTTAACGCGCTTTGGGATGCCAAAGTTAAATATGACGAACTGAGCCTGAAGTTGGCCGGCAAAGATGAGAAAGAGATTCGTGAAACGCTGACCAAACGTTACAACTTCGCCATTCGTCGTCTGGCGCAAAGCAACAGTGAAGATGTGTTCCAGCTGGCGATGACCGCGTTCGCGCATGAAATCGATCCGCACACTAACTATCTTTCACCGCGCAACACAGAACAGTTCAATACCGAAATGAGCCTGTCGCTGGAAGGTATCGGCGCCGTGCTGCAGATGGACGATGATTACACGGTGATCAACTCAATGGTGGCGGGTGGTCCGGCTGCGAAGAGCAAATCGATCAGCGTGGGCGATCGCATTGTTGGCGTTGGCCAGCCAGGCAAGCCGATGGAAGACGTTATCGGCTGGCGTTTGGACGATGTGGTTTCAAAAATCAAAGGACCGAAAGGCAGCAAAGTACGCCTGGAGATCCTGCCAGCCGGTAAGGGTACCAAAACCCGTACTGTAACGCTGACGCGTGAGAAGATCCGCCTGGAAGACCGTGCCGTTAAAGGCACCGTACATAACGTGGGCAAAGAGAAAGTCGGCGTGCTCGACATTCCTGGCTTCTACGTTGGTCTGACTGACGATGTGAAAGTACAACTGCAAAAACTGCAGAAGCAGAACGTCGACAGCGTAGTTATCGATCTGCGTACCAATGGCGGCGGTGCACTGACCGAAGCGGTTTCACTGTCCGGTCTGTTCATTCCGAGCGGTCCAGTGGTGCAGGTTCGTGATAACAACGGTCGTGTGCGTGAAGACAGCGATAACGATGGCATTGTTTACTACAAAGGTCCGCTGGTAGTGCTGGTTGATCGCTTCAGTGCTTCGGCATCGGAAATCTTCGCCGCTGCGATGCAGGATTACGGCCGTGCGCTGATCGTAGGTGAACCCACCTTCGGTAAAGGTACCGTGCAGCAGTATCGTTCTCTAAACCGCATCTACGATCAGATGCTGCGTCCGGAATGGCCAGCGTTAGGCTCGGTGCAGTACACCATTCAGAAGTTCTATCGCATCAACGGTGGCAGCACCCAGCGTAAAGGCGTAACGCCGGATCTGCTGATGCCTACCGGTGTTGAAGCGGCAGAAACCGGCGAGAAGTTCGAGGATAACGCGTTACCTTGGGACAGCGTGAATGCGGCAAGCTATACCAAAACGGGCGATATTGCCCCGCTGGTACCGCAGCTGACTAAAGAGCATGCCGATCGCATCGCTAAAGATCGCGAGTTCCAGTACATCATGAAAGATATTGCGCGTTTCGACGCAATGAAGGACAAGCGCAATATCGTGTCACTCAATCTCGCGCAGCGTGAGAAAGAGAATCATGAAGATGATGCACTGCGTCTGGAGCGCATTAATGCGCGCTATCAGGCGGAAGGCAAAGCACCGCTGAAAAGCATCGAAGATCTGCCAAAAGACTACAAAGAGCCGGACCCTTATCTGGATGAAACGGTGAAAATCGCTAATGACATGGCGCAGCTGGAGAAATCTCAGCCAGCTGCTCAGGCCGCGAAATAGCTCCTCGGCATCTGAAACAGCACCGCTTCGGCGGTGCTTTTTTTTACACTCAACTTGTTGTTAAGACCTGCTAACGCACGGTATCGCGCTCTTTACGACTCAATGTAAAGTTATGTCTTTTTAGGCACTTAAAGATTAAGGTTGCTTGAAAAGCGCGGCAATGACCATAGGATAGATATCCGCGCATAAGCGCGTGCACAACTGAGGAAGATTAACGTTTATGATGCGTATTGCTCTTTTCCTGCTCACCAACTTAGCGGTGATGTTGGTTTTCGGACTGATCTTGAGTCTGACAGGAATCCAGTCAAGCAGTGTTCAGGGTCTGATGATTATGGCAGGTCTGTTTGGCTTTGGCGGTGCGTTTGTTTCACTGCTGATGTCCAAATGGATGGCGTTGCGCTCTGTCGGTGGTGAAGTGATTCAACAACCCCGTAATGAGACGGAACGCTGGCTGATGGAAACCGTCGGCCGCCAGGCACAACAGGCTGGCATTGCTATGCCGCAGGTGGCGATTTATCACGCGCCCGATATTAACGCTTTTGCGACTGGCGCGCGCCGCGATGCGTCGCTGGTTGCCGTTTCAACCGGACTGTTGCAAAACATGAGCCGTGATGAAGCAGAAGCGGTGCTGGCGCACGAAATCGCCCATATTGCTAATGGCGACATGATCACCATGACGCTGATTCAGGGTGTGGTGAACACCTTTGTGATCTTCATTTCACGTATTCTGGCGCAGATCGCCTCGGGCTTCCTCTCCGGCAATCGCGACGGTGAAGAGAGCAGCAACGGTAATCCAATGGTTTACTTTGCGGTGTCGATGGTGCTGGAGTTGCTGTTTGGTTTCCTCGCCAGCATCATCACCATGTGGTTCTCGCGCCATCGTGAATTCCACGCCGATGCAGGTTCAGCCAAGCTAGTAGGACGCGAGAAGATGATCGCTGCACTGCAGCGTCTGAAAACCAGCTACGAGCCGCAGGAACCAAGCAGTATGATGGCGTTCTGCATCAACGGTAAAAACAAATCGTTGAGCGAGCTGTTTATGTCGCACCCGCCGCTCGATAAACGTATCGAAGCGCTGCGCAGCGGTGAATACCTGAAATAGTTGTGAGACACAGCATAAACAAGGGCGCCTGATGGCGCCCTTGTTATTTCTACGATTCAGCTGGCTGACGGGATTGCGTCATGCGCGCCAGACTTACCACGGCAGCGACGGTGGCAAAGCTACCGGCTAACACCAGCGATGCATGCGTACCGCTGTCGTTGAACAAATTAAACATCAGCGCCACCAGAGCTGCGCCGCTACTTTGTCCGACCAACCGTGCAGTGCCTAACATACCGCTGGCGCCACCGCTGCGATTACGCGGTGCAGCGGAGATAATGGTGTGATTATTCGGTGACTGGAACAAGCCAAAACCGGCACCACAAAGCATCATGCGCCAGATAATATCGGCATCGGTTGGCTGAGTGGGCAGCAACGCCAGCAGGAACAGACCGGCAGCGAACGTGGCTAATCCCAATCCGCCCAAAAGCCCGGCATGGAATTTTTCGATCAGTCGACCGGCAATCGGCGCCATTACCATTGTCGCTAACGGCCACGGTGTGAGAAGCAAGCCAGTTGCCACTTCATCACGACCCAATACATTCTGCAGGAAGAATGGCAGTGCGACCATCGCCAGCATTTGTGCGCAAAACGAGCAGATTGAGGTACCAATTGAGAGAGAGAAAATTGGAATGCGCAGTAAATCGACCGGCAGCAGCGGCACCGGCATCGATAACTGACGACGAACAAACACCACACCAACTAACACTAACGCCACCAGTTCCGCCACGATCAACCAGCCATTTTGGCCCTGAGAGAAACCACTGAGTGCAGAAATCAACAGACCAAAGAACAGCGCATTCATGATGGCACTCGGCATATCAAATTTTTGCTGCTTAGCTTTCTGCGTATTATCTGGCAGGAAGCGCAGCGCCAGCCACAATGCCAAGATACCCAGTGGGATGTTGATGAGGAATAGCCATTTCCAGCTGGCGACAGAGAGAATCGCCGCCGCCACGGTTGGTCCTGCAGCGCTGGAAACGGCAACAATCAATGAGTTGATCGCCATACCGCGCCCGAGAAAGCGCTGCGGATAGATGATGCGTATCAGCGCGGTGTTGACGCTCATGAGTGCAGCACCACCAAAACCTTGCAGTACACGCGCCACCGTCAGCATATTCAGTGACGAGGAGAGGGCGCAAAACAGGGATGTGGCGATGAACAGCGCCAATCCGACCTGATAGATGCGGCGATAGCCGAGCATATCACCGAGAAATGACAGCGACAGCAGCGAAATCACTATAGCAATTTGATAAGCGTTAACGATCCAAATCGATTCGGCCGGACTGGCGTTAAGTTCGCGTGCAATGGTCGGCAAGGCAACGTTAGCGATAGCGCCGTCCAGCACCGCCATCATGATGCCCAAAGCGATGGTGATAATCGCGCCATAACGCTGCGGAATAGGTAATCCATCCTGAGAAACGGTAGCAGACATAAATAGGATAAGTGAAGGAAGTGAATATCATCATGCTAATCAATTCGCTGCGGAAAAGCACCGCATTCATTGACATAAAATTACGTGTGGATGTGTCACTTAACCTGAGTCGTTGCTGCAAACCTGCTGAAACGCATATACTGCCATTTCTGTTCCGTTTTTTTTGAAACACCGTTGAAAAAGGATATGCATCATGGCGAACAATGATAATGATAAACAACCAGACTCCGTTTCATCGGTGATGAAAGTGTTTGGCATTTTGCAGGCGCTGGGTGAAGAGCGCGATCACGGCATAACCGAATTATCCCAACGGGTAATGATGTCGAAAAGCACGGTTTATCGCTTCCTCCAGACCATGAAATCGCTTGGCTACGTGGCGCAGGAAGGGGAAAGTGAGAAATATTCGCTGACGCTGAAGCTGTTCGAGCTCGGTGCCAAGGCCCTGCAGAACGTTGATTTGATTCGCAGTGCCGATATCGAAATGCGAGAACTTTCGCGCCTGACCAAAGAGACCATTCACCTCGGCGCGCTGGAAGAAGACAGTATCGTTTACATCCATAAAATTGATTCGCTCTATAACCTGCGTATGTATTCACGGATTGGACGCCGTAATCCGCTGCACACCACCGCCATTGGTAAAGTGTTACTGGCGTGGCGCGATCGAAGTGAAGTGCAGGAGATCCTGAGCGAGGTTGAATTTCGTCGTAGCACGGCGAAGACCATTGTTAGCGCCGATGCGTTGCTGGCAGTGTTAGATCAGGTCAAAGTGCAGGGATTTGGTGAAGATAATGAAGAGCAGGAAGAGGGCTTACGCTGCATTGCAGTACCGGTTTTTGATCGCTTTGGTGTGGTCATTGCCGGGTTGAGCATCTCTTTCCCAACCATCCGCTTTTCCGAAGAAGGGAAAAATGAATACGTTGCGATGTTGCATCGTGCAGCACGCAATCTGTCAGAGCAAATGGGCTATCACGACTACCCTTTTTGACAGGAATAACGGGCTGTTGCCAGCCCGCTTAAACACTTAATTGTCGACCACTTCACCACTTTTCTTGAGTAACGGACAATCCGTTACGCCAACAATGCCGCTGTCTGTGTGCAGATACTGCGCCGTGATCATACCGCGCGCGGTCAGATAGCTGCACTGCAGCCCCAATCCCGCCGCATTCTTATTGCTGCCGGTAAGCACGCCATAGCCTGTCAGCAGCATGGCTAACCAAACCAACGCAACCAGCATAATTGTCCGAATGAGTAGTTTCATCTTTTCTCCTTGTGATACATAACGCAGCTCTCCCGTAGTTGCTGCCAAACCTACTGTAGCAGCATGCCTCGCTTTAGCCATCGAATCGATCAGAGATAACTGAAAGAGCGAGCAGGGCGGGATATTCTGCTTTCAGCGGCTACCCATTATCTTTTGCGCTAGCAACGAGTAGAATCAGCGGCGGAGTAGATGTTTGATTTTTGACTATAGAGGCAGTTATGAACGAATTAGCCGCAAACACCAGTCCGCTGTTCACCTATGGCGTCCTGGCCATCATCATTATTGTGGCCTTTATTGCCTGGTTTTTCGTCAATCGGGCTAGCGTGCGCGCCAGTGAGCAGATCAGCCTGCTGGAAGCGTTAATAGAAGAGCAAAAGAAGCAGAACGCGCTGCTGCGACGTTTAGTAGAGGCGCAGCCATCTACAGCAAAACCCAACGCGGATGAAGACGCGGATGAAAAACACGATTTTATTCGGATGATACCGGAACGTTAAGCATTAAGTAATACGCTTCAGCCATGATAACGGCGACCGCTTGCGCACTGAAATGGTGCGCAGCAACCTGAGTTACAGTAATTGAGCAGGATGTTCTAACAGCGAAGCGTTGCGGTTTAGCCTGGATGGTGAATATCAACCAGGATTAATCCTAAGGCGATTTTGTTAAATCAAGCTCAATGATGTTTTTTTTAACATTTAATTGTTGGCTGCATAGTTAAAATTGAGATAAATGCCACGTAATGTTAATGCGTTTAAATGGGGCGTATATTATTCCGGCCTCCTGATTTTGGTGCAAAACAATTAATAACTTATACCGGCTAAATCTATTTGTACAAGATTTGTACAGGGCGGGCTTGTTGTGCAGCAAGCTGAATTTTTAGTGGAATATTTTATTGATGCCATATTAGTGCAATATTTTTAGCGTAATGTTAACCGCTTAAATTGTACCGAATTAACTGTTACCGCTGCGCTTGACGAAGCAACATTCTGACGCTAAGTATACTGACTGATAAACCTTTTTCTGGCGGTTAATGCAGGTTGCGGCATTATCTACGTGAGTAAGTCGCTCGATGTATTAACTAATTATGTGCGTCACGTCGATCACTGTTTAAAAATGGCTTGCCATTAATTTGCGGATATGTGATAACAAATCGTGGGTCAAACGAGGTACAGTTCTGTTTATGTATGGCATCTTCAGTAAAGAAGTTACGAGTAAAGACGTTGACGTTGAATACCGCTTCCTTGCCGAACCTTAAATTAGTGCCTCATTCAGTAATGTCTCTGGTTTATCTGTAAGTCTGCCTGCGGGCAATATAATCATTGAAAGGAAATTTGCGAAATGGCAAAGATTAAAGGTCAGGTTAAGTGGTTCAACGAGTCTAAAGGTTTTGGTTTTATTACTCCTGCTGACGGCAGCAAAGATGTGTTCGTTCACTTCTCTGCAATCCAGGGCAATGGTTTTAAAACGCTGGCCGAAGGCCAAAATGTTGAGTTCGAAATCCAGGACGGCCAGAAAGGTCCTGCTGCGGTCAACGTTACCCCAATCTGATTTCGCCCTCAGGCTCGGTGCCATGCACCACTGAAACGAATCTTAAAGCCCTGTTCAATGAACAGGGCTTTTTCTTTAGGCTTTCTGTCGTCAAACGATCAAGGTAAACTGCGCCGCGTAAAGCTAACCCGGAGTTGTCTATGTCGTTGATTTGCCCACTTTGTCAGCAGCCACTATTACAGCAGGCCAACAGTTTCCGCTGCGATGCCGGCCACCAATTTGATCAGGCCAAAGAAGGGTACGTCAATCTGCTGCCGGTGCAGCATAAAGGTTCGCGTGAACCGGGTGATAGTGCAGAGATGCTGCAGGCTCGTCGCGCATTCCTTGATGCCGGACACTATCAGCCTCTGCGCGCTGCCGTCGCGGGAATACTTACTCAGCATCTCAGCGACCAAGCCGCGCAGGTATTAGATATCGGTTGCGGTGAAGGCTATTACACTGCAGCGATGGCGGAAGCACTGCCTCAGGCACAATTATGGGGTCTTGATGTGGCGAAGGCGGCGATTCGCATGGCATCCAGGCGCTATCGCGAGGTGAAATTTTGCGTGGCATCCAGCCAGCGCTTACCCTTTGCGGATGCGTCTTTAGATGGCATTGTACGCATCTATGCGCCCTGTAATGAAGATGAATTGCGCCGTGTGATTAAGCCTGGCGGATTGCTGATAACCGTTACGCCTGGCCCGCAGCATTTGCAGCAGTTTAAGGCGCTGATTTATCGTGAGGTACAGCTGCATGCGGCGGAAGAGAAAATGTACCCTGGCTTTAAGCAGGTCGATCAACAAAACCTGCATTACGCTATGACATTGAGTGGGACAGCGGCAGTGAGCTTATTGCAGATGACGCCGTTTGCCTGGCGTGCGCGTGAAGAGGTGTGGCAAAACCTCGCGGCATCCAGCGCGTTTAACTGCGATGCTGATTTTACACTGACCTTGTGGCAGCGTGATTAACGCGCTTCCACCAGCGTGTGGTAAATTTTCTCCAGATCATCCAGTTGTTTGACGGCAATCAGCAGGCGGCGTTTTTCGAGCTGCATCACCAGAATGCCGTCCTCCGAAAGATTCATACTCTGAATACGGCGATAATCGATCCACACGCCGCCAAAAAATAGACCTCCATCCTTCATCAGCAGTTTTGGACTGCGAATCCAGAATAACCAGATCGACATAAAGCACAGCACCATCAGCAAATTGGTGGTGAGCTGCGTGCCATGGTTATCGATGTTGTTCCACAGCAGTATAAGCAGCAGGACCACGAAAATGGCGCTATCGATCTTATGTCGGCGACGCAACGCCACGCGAAGTTTGGTTGGGCCATTGCGGCGTGGCAGAATCGCTTCATCATAAATAGCGAAAAGTACCAGGCCGGCAATCAGCACGGCAATAAGGGCGTCAGTCAGTGACATTAGGTGTTCTTCCTCAACCGAAATTACCTCAACGTGGGCGCTCAGGTAATGCCGTTCGAAAATAGCCGGGAGACACGCTCCCGGCTTGATGATTACAGACCGAGCAGGCCGATCCAGTAACCGAAGATCCCGATGGCGAAGAAGCCAACGATAATCCACAACGCGTTAACCTTACGGCGCAGCAGCCACATACAACCAAAGGTTAGCAGCAGCGGAATCAGTCCCGGCATCAGCTGATCGAGAATGGATTGTACCGTGGTGACGGTCGTTTTACCGGTCTGGTCGGTAATCCGCGAGACCACCAGCGGCACATTCACATGCGTCCACTTGTTGACCAGCGCCCCCATGACAAAGAGGCCGAGAATCGACGCGCCCTCCGTCAGTTTCTGTAGGAAACCACCGCCCATATCGCTAACGATATCGACGCCTTTACGGTAGCCGTACGCCACGCCGTAATAACGCGTCAACAGACGTACCGCGTTAAACAGGATGAAGAACAGCAGCGGACCCAGCAGGCTGCCACTCATCGCGATACCTGCACCGAGTGCGGCAAATACCGGACGAACCGTACCCCAGAAGATCGGATCACCCACACCCGCCAGTGGGCCCATCAGACCCACTTTAATACCGTTAATTGCGGCATCGTCAATTGGCGCACCGTTAGCACGCTGTTCTTCCATCGCCATGGTCACGCCAAGTACCGGCGCCGCCACATACGGATGCGTGTTGAAGAACTCGAGGTGACGTTTAATCGCCTGTTTACGCGCGTCGTTGTTTTCCGGATAAAGACGGCGAATCACCGGCACCATTGAGTAACAGAAACCCAGCGCCTGCATGCGTTCAAAGTTCCACGAACCCTGAAACAGGTTAGAGCGCAGGAACACACCGCGGACATCGCCAGGGGTGAGCTTCTTAGGAGTATTCGTTGTATCAACCATGATTTCACCTGTTCCTAGTCGAGTTCGTTATCGAGGTCATTGTTAGCAGGACCGGCGTTTGCAGCGCCTGCAACGCGGTTATATTTCGGTGCCAGCTGGATATACAGCACCGCCATCACCACGCCAATCACGCCGAGCGCGACCAGGTTGAAGTTGGTGAAGGCTGCAGTAACGAAGCCAAGGTAGAAGAACGGCATCAGGTAGCCTGCGCGCATCATATTGATGACCATCGCGTAACCGACTACCACGATCATGCCGCCAGCGATATTCAAGCCATTGGTGACCACTTCTGGGATGGAGTTCAGCAACTCCTGTACGATGCTGGTGCCGACGGAAATCGCCACAATCAACGCTGGAATGGCAATACGCATCGCCTGCAACACCAGCGCCGAAACGTGGATCCAGCTAATTGCGCTCAGATTGCCTTTCTCCGCAGCTTTGTCAGCGGCGTGCTGGAAGGCGACGGTGATGGTACGCACGATGATGGTCAGCACCTGTCCCGCGGCTGCCAGCGGAATGGCCAACGCGATACCGGCACCGACGCTTTGACCGCCGGCAATGACCAGAATGGTCGAGATGATAGAAGCCAGCGCCGCATCGGGTGCAACTGCTGCACCGATGTTCATCCAGCCCAGTGCGATCATCTCCAGCGTACCACCGATGATAATACCGGTTTTCATGTCGCCAAGAACCGCACCAATTAAGGTACAAGCCACCAGCGGACGGTGGAACTGGAACTCATCAAGAATCGATCCCATCCCGGCGATACAGGCCACAATAAATATCAAAATGATTTGTAGCGTGGTTATCTCCATTGCATTTCTCCTCTGCAAGGTCTGTAAAATTCGCCCACGTATGCAGGCAAAGGGCGAACTACGGATTGACCTTGGCGATCAGGTCCATCATTTTCAGTCGCTGATCGCTGGACACTTTACGCACTTCCAGTTCGATACCGCGCTCGTTAAGTTTGCGGAACGCGGCGATATCTTTTTCATCAACCGATACCGCGTTGTTCACCTGGGTTTTGCCCTGGCGGAACGCCATGCCGCCAATATTGACTGACTTGATGTCCACGCCTTGCTCAACAATCCTCACTACATCGGTCGGATTGGTGAACAACAGCATCACTTTGTCATGACCATATTTCGGGTTATTCCAGACACGCACCATTTTGTCGACATCCACCACGTGCGCGGTTACGCCCGGCGGTGCGACTTGGGTGAGCAACGTTTTACGCACATGATCGTTAGCCACTTCATCACTGACGACGATGATGCGGGTTACGTTGGTCTCTTTCGTCCAGCGCGTTGCCACTTGTCCGTGAATCAAGCGGTCATCGATACGCGCAAGGCCGATTTTCATATGATCGCCCGGAGCCATTGGCTGTTGTGGCTGAGCAGGGGCTTTCGCCACCACCGGTGCCGCAGCCGCAGCTGCTGGAGCAGGCGTTTCGGTTTTAAGGGCTTTAACACCTTCACGACCGGCTTCTACCGCGATGTGAATCAGTTCTTCCAGCGATGGGTTGTCATCGCGTCCCATCAGCGTTTCCACCAGCATCGGGATGTTGACGCCAGCGATAACGTCGTAGCCAGGCTTATCCACCACAATACGGCTTGCCGCATTAAACGGACTACCACCCCAGGTATCGACCAGGAACAACACGCCCTTTGACGTGTCGAGATCTGCCAGCCGCGCCTGATACTTTTCGATTAGCGTTTCTGCATTTTCGCCGGGAACGAAATCAATCCATCCGACATTTTCCTGCTCACCCAACAGCATTTCTGCTGTTTTAAGCAACTGTTCTGCCGCCCAGCCATGTGTACCAATTACAATAGCAATGGTCACTTGCTACCTCCGTTCGCGTGAGAGATTCTCTGGCATTGCCGGGAATCATTGAAAATTACCGTTAGTGTTTCAGGTGGATCGTTAGGTCTAAGATGAAGAAAAGCATCAATAAATAAAACGAAACTATCCGCTGCACAGCGATAAGGTCGCGATTTATTTTAGTGATCGAAAAAATAAATTATGTGATGTTTGTCAGCTATTGAGAGCGTAACGGCGCTAATATGCACTTTTGTTCGTTATTCATGCGATTGCGTAGATATTTGTAAATGTAATAAATTTTTTTGACGTCGTTGATGTAACTGATACATTAGCCATCTGTTTATTACTCAGGAGTACCGGGCTTCAGCTCACCTTTATGGACCGTCACCGACGTCGCTCAACATGTTCTCTGCGCGTTCCTGCGCACGTTTCCACGCTCTCCAGCGTTATCACCGCCTGCAACGATCCCTCGTCTCGCCCTCTGGCGCAGACTCAATTTCGTGCGCCCGTTAGTTCGGCAAGGAGTCATTGATGGAATTTCTCTTCGACCCCTCAATCTGGGCGGGTTTGCTCACGCTGATCGTGCTGGAGATTGTTCTCGGCATTGATAACCTGGTGTTCATCGCCATTCTCGCAGACAAATTGCCGCCGAAGCAGCGTGATAAAGCCCGTCTTATCGGCCTGTCGCTTGCACTGGTGATGCGTCTGGGCCTGCTGTCGCTCATCTCATGGATTGTTACGCTGACGCGGCCCCTATTCAGCGTAGGCGATTTCAGCTTTTCTGGACGAGATTTAATTCTGTTGTTCGGTGGTTTGTTCCTGTTATTCAAGGGAACCATGGAACTGCATGAACGACTTGAGAGCCGCGGGCATGAACATCAAGGCAATAAGAGCTATGCCAGCTTCTGGGCGGTGGTGATTCAAATCGTGGTGCTCGATGCGGTGTTCTCACTCGATGCGGTGATTACCGCCGTCGGGATGGTGAACCATCTGCCGGTAATGATGACCGCGGTGGTGATTGCGATGGGCGTGATGTTGCTGGCCTCAAAGCCGCTGACGCGCTTTGTCAATGAACACCCAACGGTGGTGGTGCTGTGTCTGAGCTTCCTGTTGATGATCGGTTTGTCGCTGGTGGCCGAAGGTTTTGGTTTCCACATTCCGAAAGGTTATCTGTACGCTGCGATTGGCTTCTCAATTATTATTGAGCTATTTAACCAGATTGCGCGCCGCAACTTTATTCGCCACCAGGAACATCGCCCGATGCGTGAACGCACCGCCGAAGCGATTCTACGTCTGATGGGTGGACGCCAGCGTAAGCAGTCAGCCACGACAGAAGAAAATGCGTTGACCGAAGCGATGCCGCAGGAAGCGTTTAAAGATGAAGAGCGCTACATGATTAACGGCGTGTTGACGTTATCGCAGCGTTCCATCCGCAGCATCATGACGCCGCGCGGTAATATTTCGTGGGTGGATGTATCGCGTCCGCTGGATGAAATCCGTATTCAACTGCTGGATACGCCGCACAGCTTGTTCCCGGTATGTCGCGGTGAGCTGGATGAAATTATCGGTGTGGTGCGTGCGAAAGAGCTGCTGGTTGCGTTGGAACACGGTATGGATGTCGCAACCTTTGCTGCTAACACGCCGGCGATCGTGGTACCTGAGACGTTAGACCCGATCAATCTGCTGGGCGTGCTGCGCCGTGCTAAAGGTAGCTTCGTGATCGTCACCAACGAGTTTGGTGTGGTGCAGGGCTTGATCACGCCGCTGGACGTACTGGAAGCGATTGCCGGTGAGTTCCCTGACGAAGATGAAACGCCAGATATTATCGCCGATGGCGACGGTTGGTTAGTGAAGGGCGGGACCGATCTGCACTCGCTGCAGCAGTTACTGGATCACCATGAATTGGTGAAAGCCGATGAAGATCACGCGTCGTTAGCCGGTTTGCTGATAGCGCAAAAAGGCCAGCTGCCGCTGCCAGGTGAGGTGATCGATCTGCCGCCGCTGCATTTCCAGGTGATTGAGGCGACCGATTACCGCATCGATCTGGTGCGCGTGACCAAAGATAAGCCCTTCGATCATGAAGAGCATGAAGAGTAAGTAACGCGCTTGATATGAACAAAAACGGCCATTCCGCAAGGAGTGGCCGTTTTTTTATGGGTGAAATATGTGGAAAAGTTTAGGCGCTCAGCTGGGCCTGATGTTGCGCCAGCCACAGCGGAAAATCTTCAATCGGCATTGGACGCGCGTAGAAATAGCCTTGTAAATGATCGACGCCGCGCTCACGCAGATAATGCGCTTGCTCGGCCGTTTCTACACCTTCGGCAACCAGCGAAATATTCAGGCGTTGCGCCAGTGAAATCACCATATCGGTGACGGTGGCGTTAATCGCATCAGTACCAATCGCGGCGGTAAAAATTTTGTCGATCTTCAAGACATCCGGCTTGAGATCTTTCAGATAAGCCAGCGAGCTGTGACCGGTACCGAAATCATCAATCGCCAGGCGCACGCCAATATCATGTAGCTGCGCTACCACCGATTGGTCGATCACCGGCAAGGCATCGCGTTCGGTCAGTTCGACCACCAGCTTGGGCATTGGATTGGCAGGCCACCAGATACTCTGCAGATCCTCAACTATCGCACGGTCGCGGAAGTGGCTGGCGGCAACGTTAATCGCAATGTGGAACGACGGACATTGCGGCAGATTCGGCAGCTCATTAACCACTTTCGCCAACACAAAGCGCGTTAACGGGGCAATCAGGTTTTGTCGCTCGGCCAGCGGAATAAACACGTCCGGCGCAACCCAACCCTGACGCTGGTTATGCCAACGTAACAGCAACTCCATGCCATCGCACTCACCGCTTTTAGCGTTTATTAACGGCTGGCAGTAGACCATAAATTCGTTGGCCGTGATGCCATAGCTTATCTGCCAGCTAAGACTCATGCGGTTGGCCGTCGCCAGCCAGACGATGTAGCCGATTAACAGGCTGAGCATTAGCGCCAAAGGCAGCTGCGACGGTAAGGTATTCAGTGCCAGGCGCGCCGGAGAAGGGCCGTATAAGGTGATGCTGAAGGGGTAACGTAGTGATGCCTGATCGTAAGCCACTTCGTCTTCAGAAGGCTCGGTCTGCTCAATCAGCGGATTACCATACTCAAGGCTTTGTCCGCCGACATTGAATATGGCTCGCTCAACCCATGGCAGCTGCGGCTCCAGTAGGTAATCGGTCATCAATTCAATATTGATGACCTGCAGCAATCCATCATGATTATTCAGCGATTTTGGCGTCCAGAGCAGCAGCACCGGCGATCCTTTTAACAGATCGTTGTCGGTTGCCAGCATCATGCGCTGGTTGTTGAGCGCCAGCTCAGGATAGGTTTGGCTGAAGGAGAGATTCAGTGGACCAAAAATGCTTGAGCAATACAGCGTATCGTCTTGCACCAGCAGCACGGTGCGCACGGTTTGCAGTGCGGCGATTTTCTCAATCAGCGGATAGCGCACTTGTGCGCAGGGCACACCGACCAAACCGAGGGTGTTATTGGCCGAAACATCCAGTGGCGAGAACATGCGATCGAAACGTTCAATCGCGCGGCTGGCGAAATTTAATGACTGCTGCTCAATACGTGATTTCTCTTCGATGTAGCGAAAAGTCAGCGTCAGAACCAGAACCAGCGAGGCGATCACTAACGCAATAAGCAGACGCTTACGGCGAAATTGACCCACAAATTGCTGGGGAATGAGCATCAGTAACCACCTTGCAAGACAAAGATTGAAGCCAAATTAACGTGAAGGTTATCGGCATTGAGGCGGCCAGGTTTAGTGCGGCAGAATAAAAAATCGGCACTAAAAAAAGCGCGGCCACTCAGGGCCGCGCTCGAAATCAATGTATCTGGTTTACTCTGTTGGAGGTAGCAACGGATGAAGAAAAAATTTCAACTGTTGCTTTAATCATCAATGAAGCGATGAGCAATGACTAGTCGCACTGGACCTTAATCGCCAGGCCGCCGCGCGAGGTTTCACGGTATTTAGCATTCATGTCTTTGCCGGTTTCGTACATGGTCTCAATCACTTTATCCAGCGAGACGCGCGGTTCACTGGTGCGGCGCAGCGCCATGCGCGCCGAGTTAATCGCCTTGACGGAAGCAATAGCGTTACGTTCAATGCATGGCACCTGAACCTGGCCCGCGACGGGATCGCAGGTCAGTCCCAGATTGTGTTCCATACCAATTTCCGCCGCGACACACACTTGTTCCGGGCTGCCGCCCAGCAGTTCCGCCAGACCCGCCGCGGCCATTGAGCAGGCGACGCCGACTTCGCCCTGACAACCCACTTCAGCACCAGAAATGGAGGCGTTCATTTTATACAGCACGCCAATCGCGCCAGAGGCGAGGAAGTAACGGATAAAAATGTCGGGGGTGACGGGTTCGATAAAGTGATCGTAATAGGCCAGCACCGCCGGGACGATACCGCAGGCTCCGTTAGTCGGTGCAGTTACCACGCGTCCACCCGCTGCATTCTCCTCGTTCACTGCCAGTGCGAACATATTCACCCAGTCGATCACGTCCATGGGATCGTTCGAGTGTTTATTTGATGACACCAGCAGACGACGCAGTGAGGCTGCTCGACGCGGTACACGCAATGGACCTGGCAGCACGCCTTCAGTGTTGAGGCCGCGATCGATGCATGCCTGCATGGTTTGCCAGACGTGGCCAAAATAGGCGTAAATCTCATCACGACTATGCAGCGCCAGCTCGTTTTTCATCACCAAACCCGACAGCGACAAACCGCTTTCACGACAGTGGCTAAGCAGCTCTTTGGCGGAATTAAACGGCCAGGGAACAGTCACTTCATCCAGCACCGGCTGACCGAAATGCTCTTCATCGACGATAAATCCGCCGCCAATGGAGTAGTACGTTTTGCTCAGGATCAGTAAATCACCCGCGAAGGCGAACACCGTCATGCCGTTTTCGTGCAGCGACAAGTTTTCGCTACGAAATACCATGCCGCCTTCGCGCGGGAAATCAACTTCACGTGCGCCGTTGGCTATCAGCAAGCGTTCGCGCTGCTCAACATCTTTGATAAACGCAGGAATGCCGTCGATATCAACGGTGGCCGGTTCGAAACCCGCCAGACCCATGATAATGGCGATATCGGTGTGGTGACCTTTGCCGGTGAGCGACAGAGAACCATAGACGTCGACCGCCACGCGCGTTACGTCTTGCAACTTGCCTTGTTCGGCCAGCAGGCCAACAAACTGCTTACCCGCTTTCATCGGGCCAACGGTATGCGAACTGGAGGGACCGATGCCCACTTTAAACATGTCAAAAACACTAATCACAGGTGACACTCCTCACAAATCTTATTCTGCACGGCACAAGCCGTTTATGCGGCTAATAGTAATCGCCTGTGCCCTATTACGAGCAGCTTTTCGCATGAAATAAACTAATTATAAACCACAGAAATTGTTATCCGGCTGTACAGTTGTGAAGCGGATCGATTTTCGTGATTAAAGGCTAACGAAACGGGGGGATTACGGCAGCGCGATTTGCTGACCCAGCGCGCGGATGATGCCGGCCGTCATGCCCCAGATAAAGTAATCCTCATACCATGACAACCACACCTGATGTTGGCGATGGCCACGGCGTAGCGTGAGGTCACTATAACGGCTGAGACGTAGCGCTTCAGCCAGCGGCATGGCAAAGGCACTTTCGACTTCGTCGGGGTTAAGAGACAAATCAAGATCGGCGGGAATGATTCCCACCACCGGAGTAACGGCAAAACCAGTGCTACTGGTCACCGGTGGCAGAACGCCAATAATCTGTACCTGCTCCGGCTGAATCCCCACTTCCTCCTGCGCCTCGCGCAGCGCGGTGTGGATCAGCGAATGATCGGTGGCATCCTGCATGCCGCCGGGGAAAGCAACCTGGCCAGCGTGCTTCCGCAGATGAGAAGATCGACGTGTTAACAGTAAGCCAGGTTCAGCACCGTTAATCACCGGAACCAGCACTGCTGCACGTCGTCCACTGATGGCGCTTTTGGCGGTCTGCAGCGGCGGCTGTAAGACAAAGCGGCTAAGAAATTGGTCCAGCGTTAAATTCATCTCAATTCTCATCGCGCAGGCTAGGCAGAATGCGGTTCACCTTGTGGAAGGTTTCCTGATATTCGGCGTTGAGTTCGCTGTCCGCCACTAATCCGCCGCCAGCGGCGCAGTAAAGTTGGTGGTTTTCAGCAATCAAGGTACGAATGGTGATGCTGGTGTCCATGCGACCGCACAGGCTGATGTAACCGATGCTGCCGCACCACGCATTTCGGCGATGCGGCTCTAACTCTTCGATAATCTCCATCGCGCGGATTTTTGGCGCGCCAGTAATGGAACCACCGGGGAAGCAGGCGCGCAGCAGATCGGTGGCGGTGAGTGTGGCAGGTAAACGCGCGCGAATGGTGCTAACCAGATGATGTACTGCCGGGAAAGGCTCCACCACAAACAGTTGTGGAACACTGACGCTGCCGGGCTCGGCAACGCGACCAATATCATTACGCAACAAATCAACAATCATCAGATTCTCTGCGCGATCTTTCTCTGAACTGGCGAGCTTCTCCGCCTGCAGGCGGTCGGCTGCTGCGTCAGCGAGGCGCGGCAGCGTGCCCTTAATCGGACGCGTTTCAATCTCCTGCTGCTGTAAAGAGAGGAAGCGCTCTGGCGACAAACTCAGCAGTACGCTGTTTGGCAAACGCAAGAAAGCGCTAAACGGAGCGCGATTGGCCTGGTTCAGGCGCAAAAATGCCTGCCATTCATCGCCGCGATAGCCAGCCTGAAAACGCTGTGCCAGGTTCACCTGATAGCAATCACCGGCTTGAATATACTCCTGCACCGCATGAAATCGCTGCGCATACTGCTCAAAACTGAGATTGGATTGCCACTCGCTGGTCAGGGCGAAAGGCTCCGTTTGCGGCGCGGTTTGTGTTTGTAGCCATTGCCAGCGCTGTTCCGCATCGGTGAGCGAGACCAGCGTCAGTGTTTGCTGATGGTGATCGGCGATCAACGCCCAGTCATAAATCCCCACCGCCATATCCGGCGTAGTGAGATCCTGCTGCGCGCGCTGCGGCAGGGTTTCAAAGCGACGCCCCAGATCGTAGCCAAAAAGTCCGATGGCTCCGCCCTGAAAAGGTAAATCAGCATCAAAATCTGGCGTGGCACCCAGCTCAGCACATTGCTGCTGCACCAGCAGGAGCGGATCGGCTGCAGAGAGCATCACCTTATCGCCACAGACAATTTCGGTGCTTGCGCCACGTGTGGTTAGGGTAACGCGCGGATCGGCAGTCAGGATATCAAAGCGGTTATCCGCATGATCGGCCTGGCCAGAGGTCAGCAACATCGCCCAGCACTGCTGAGCAAGCGGAGCGAAAAGGTGTAACAGCGTTTCGGGCGTATACTTCAGAACGAGGCTTTTTACCATCATGGGACAAATCACTTCAGCAAGCAGGTCGCTAGCCTGGCATATTTTTTTGTTGCTGGCACCCGTTTGTTCCACGTGGTAATAATGCGTCCCCCTAGCATCAGGAGTGAATTATGTTTACAGGTCTTCCAGCGTTATCTCACGAACAACAACAACAAGCGGTTGAGCGCATCCAGGAATTGATGGCGGGTGGTATGTCGAGCGGTCAGGCGATTGCGCAAGTGGCGCAGGAGATCCGCCAAACCTATAAAGGGGAAGGCATTCGGGCGATGTTCGAAGACGATGAGGATGAAGAAGACGACGACAACGAATAACGCCTGAACAGATTTATAGCGCGGCGATAATTTTAATTTCGACTTTATACTTTGGATTCATCAAACCGGCCTGCACGGTGCAACGCACCGGCGCATTGCCCGGGGAAACCCACGCATCCCAGGCGCGGTTCATCGCCGGGAAGTCAGTTTTCTCGACCAGGAAAATCGTCGCGTCGAGAATTTTACTTTTATCCGATCCCACCCGCGTCAAAATGGCGTCAATCACCGCCAGCGCGTTGGCGGTTTGCGCTTCTGCATCTTCATCCAGATTTTCCGGTACGCTGGTGTAATACACGGTTTGGTTATGTACTACCGCTTCCGACATGCGGTGCTCCGCATCGATACGCGTAATGGTCATGCTGTTCTCCTTTAGTTTTGCTGCGCTAGCCTGCCATATCCCAGGGGCGAATGTCATCTGTTGTGGTTGGCAGGCGGGAATCCTGACATAATTACAGTGGTTTTTAACGATGATGTGAGGAAGTGTGGCAGACGATTTTGCAGCTGATGGCGCGCTAGCGCAGGCGATTCCGGGCTTTAAACCGCGTGAAGCACAGCGCCAAATGGCACAAGCGGTCACCGAGGCGGTTAAAAAAGGTGGCGAGCTGGTGGTTGAAGCTGGCACCGGAACCGGTAAAACCTATGCCTATCTGGCCCCGGCGCTGCGCGCGAAGAAAAAAGTCATCGTCTCAACCGGTTCTAAAGCGTTGCAGGACCAGCTGTACAACCGTGATTTGCCCACCATTGCGCGAGCCTTGAAGTTCAGCGGTAAAACTGCGCTGCTGAAAGGGCGCTCCAACTATCTCTGTCTTGAACGTCTGGAACAACAAAATCAAACCGGTGGCGACCTTAGCGTGCAGGCGCTGGGTGATTTGATCAGCGTGCGCGGCTGGTCGTCAGAAACCAGTGATGGCGATGTCAGCAACTGCAGCGGCGTGGCAGAAGACAGCCCAATCTGGCCTTTTGTCACCAGCACCAATGACAACTGCCTCGGCAGCGATTGCCCGTTGTATAAAGATTGCTTCGTAGTGAAAGCGCGAAAAAAAGCCATGGACGCTGATGTGGTGGTGGTGAACCATCACCTGTTTCTCGCCGATCTGGTGGTGAAAGAGGGCGGCTTTGGCGAACTGATCCCGGAAGCCGATGTGATGATCTTCGATGAAGCGCATCAATTACCGGATATCGCCAGCCAATATTTCGGCCAGCAGTTATCGAGCCGGCAACTGCAGGATCTCGCCAAAGACATCATCATTGCCTATCGCACCGAAGTGCGCGATGTGCAGCAGTTGCAGAAATCCGCCGATCGTCTGGCGCAGTGCGCGCAGGATTTCCGGTTGACGCTGGGCGAGCCCGGTTTTCGCGGTAACCTGCGCGATCTGTTAAGCGATAACAACATTATGCGTATGTTCACTCTGCTGGATGATGCGCTCGAGCTCTGTTACGACGTTATCAAGCTGTCGCTCGGCCGTTCAGCGCTGCTGGATGCCGCGTTTGAGCGCGCGGCGTTGTATCGCACACGTTTGAAGCGTTTGCGCGCCATTAATGAACCGGGCTTCAGCTACTGGTATGAGTGTAACAGCCGCCATTTCACGCTGGCGCTTACGCCGCTGTCGGTGGCGGAACGCTTCCGGGAAGTGATGGATAACCGCAAAGCTGCGTGGATCTTCACCTCGGCAACGCTGGCGGTGAATGAGCAGATGAGCCACTTCTCAAGCCGGCTGGGCGTGGATAACGCCACCACCTTGATTCTCGACAGCCCGTTTGACTACACCCAACAAGCGTTGTTATGCGTGCCGCGCAACATGCCAGAACCTAATCATCCCGGTGGTGCGCGTCAGCTCGCACGCATGATGAAGCCGCTGATTGATGCCAACAAAGGCCGCTGCTTCTTCCTTTGCACCTCGCACAAGATGATGCGTGAGTTAGCGATAGAGTTTCGTGCTTCAATGACATTACCGGTGCTGCTGCAGGGTGAAACCAGTAAAGGACAGTTACTCAAGCAATTTCTCGAAGCCGGTAACGCGTTGCTGGTGGCGACCAGCAGCTTCTGGGAAGGTGTTGACGTGCGCGGCGATGCGTTGTCGCTGGTGATTATCGATAAGCTGCCTTTTACCTCACCTGAAGATCCGTTGCTGAAAGCGCGCATGGAAGATTGTCGCTTACGCGGTGGCGATCCCTTTAATGATGTGCAGCTGCCCGATGCGGTGATCACCCTGAAGCAGGGTGTTGGCCGCTTGATTCGCGATACCGACGATCGCGGTGTGCTGGTGATTTGCGATCAGCGTCTGGTTTCTCGCCCTTACGGCGGCCTGTTCCTCAACAGTTTGCCGCCGACGCCGCGCACACGCGATATCGCGCGCGCCATCGAGTTTGTCCGCCAGCCAGTGGATCACTAATTTGTGCCAGGCTGTGATAAGATGCGCGCCATTTTGACTCTCTGAGGTTGTTATGTCCGTCCGAATTTTAGCCCTGGACACGGCGACAGAAGCCTGTTCTGCCGCGCTGCAAAATCTGCAGCAGATTGATGCCCGCTTTGAAATCGCCCCGCGCGATCACACCCAACGTATTCTGCCGCTGGTTCAGGAGCTGTTGCAGGCGCAGCAGCTGGAGCTGACCGCGCTTGACGTACTGGCATTTGGCCGCGGCCCGGGCAGCTTTACCGGTGTGCGTATCGGCATTGGTATTGCACAAGGACTGGCGCTGGGGGCGAATCTGCCCATGATTGGTGTTTCCTCGTTAACGACGATGGCACAGGGCGCCTGGCGCTTAACCGGTGCGACACGCGTGTTGGCAGCAATTGATGCGCGGATGGGCGAGCTCTATTGGGCCGAGTATCAGCGCGACGAACATGGCGAATGGCAGGGCGTGGAAACCGAAGCGGTGATCAAACCGGAAGTGGCGATGGAGCGTATTGCCGCGTTGAGCGGTGACTGGATGACCGTCGGCACCGGCTGGCAGGCTTACCCGCATCTTATGACCGCGCCGGGCGCACAGCTTATCGCCTCAGAGGTTTTACTGCCAGCAGCTGAAGACATGCTGCCGCTGGCGCTCAGCGCCTGGCAGCGTGACGAAGCGGTGGCGGTAGAGCATGCCGAGCCGGTTTATCTGCGGAATGAAGTGGCATGGAAAAAGTTGCCGGGACGCTAAGCGGCGCGCAACTTATCTGCACCGGTTCAGTCTAATCAGAGAAATAACAGGAGAAGTGCTATGCCAATAAGTCGTAAAGGGATGTCTGGCGCTCTGTTAGCCTGCGCGCTGCTGCTCAGCGGCTGTGTTTCGGTGCCAGATTCTATTAAAGGAAGTTCTGAGCTGCCACAGCAAGATTTACTGCGCGTGATGAACGCGCCACAGCTGTATGTCGGTCAGGAATCGCGTTTCGGCGGCAAAGTGGTGAAGGTCACCAATCTTAACGGCTTAACCCGGGTAGAGATTGCCACCCAACCGCTGGATGATAGCGCGCGTCCGCGCTTAGGTGCCGCTTCGGTTGGCCGCATTTTTGCCGATATTCGCGGCTTCGTGGATCCGGTCGATCTGAACAATCAATATATTACGGTGCTGGGTAACATTAAAGGCATCGAAAAAGGGGATATCGGGAAGGCCAGCTACAACTTTGTGGTGATCGATGTACGCGGTTATCAGCGCTGGCATTTGACGCAGCAGGTGATGACACCGCCACAACCGATCGATCCCTATATTTGGTATGGCCCAACGCGCCATCGTGCGGGGTATTGGGGGCCTAATCCTTATTGGGGCATGAACCTCGGCCAGCCGGCGCAGGTGCAAACTATCCTCACCGAATAACGCTTTATCTTTTAATTTACGGCCCGGTCGCGGTGCTTGCGAGCGGGCCTTTTTATTGGACGCGCAACCGATGCGCGAAATTTAGTGATGCGCTTCGCAACCTGAAAATGCCGAAACAGGCAAACTGGTACAATCAGTTAAAATATTGTTAACAACACTGATTGTCGAGGCGGCGATGGCTACACAACAAGAATATCGGGGTGATTCTTTGAACAAGGTTTGGCTCAAACGCTATCCGCCAGATGTCCCAGCGGAAATTAGTGCCGATCGTTATACTTCTCTGGTCGATCTTTTCGAACATGCCACTCAGCAATATGCCGATCAGGTGGCATTTATCAATATGGGCCAGCCGATGACCTATCGGCAGCTGGAAAAGCAGAGCCGCGCCTTTGCGGCCTGGCTGCAGCAGGGTTTAGGCTTGAAGCAGGGCGATCGTGTGGCGTTAATGATGCCCAATCTGCTGCAATATCCGGTTGCCCTGTTTGGCGTCCTGCGCGCCGGCATGGTAGTCGTCAATGTCAATCCGCTCTACACGCCGCGCGAACTCAAACACCAACTGATTGATAGCGGGGCCAGCGCTATTGTTATCGTGTCGAACTTTGCCCACACGCTGGAAAAAGTGGTGGCCGAGACGCCAATCAAGCATGTCATGCTGACGCGTATGGGCGATCAGCTGGCACCGGTGAAAGCCACGCTGGTCAACTTCGTGGTTAAGTATGTGAAAAAGCTGGTGCCAAAATATCACCTGCCCGGCGCTGTGCCGTTCCGCAGCGCGCTGCAGCAGGGCGAGCAGATGACCTATCAGCGTCCTACCGTCACCAATGATGATTTGGCCTTCCTGCAATATACCGGTGGGACCACTGGCGTTGCCAAAGGCGCGATGTTGACGCACCGCAATATGCAGGCCAACCTGGAACAGACGAAAGCTACTTACGGCAAGCTGTTGCGCCCGGGTAAAGAGCAGGTGGTGACTGCGCTGCCGCTCTATCACATTTTTGCGCTGACGGTGAACGGACTGCTGTTCCTCGACCTCGGCGGCACGAACCTTTTGATTACTAATCCGCGCGATATTCCGGGCTTCGTTAAAGAGCTGAGCAAGTTTCCGTTTACTGCCATCACCGGCGTGAATACCTTGTTCAATGCGCTGCTGAATGATGCCAACTTCAATAAACTCGATTTCTCTACGCTGCGCCTGTCCGCTGGCGGTGGCATGGCGGTGCAAAAAGCCGTTGCTGAGCGCTGGGAAAAACTCACCGGTCACTATCTGCTGGAAGGTTACGGCCTGACCGAGTGTTCGCCACTGGTGTCGGTGAATCCGTATGATATTACCTGTCACACCGGCAGCATTGGTTTACCGGTGCCTTCCACCGACGTGCGCATTGCGGATGATGAAGATAAAGAGGTGCCGCCGGGTGAGCCGGGCGAGCTGTGCATTCGTGGTCCGCAGGTAATGACCGGCTACTGGCAGCGCGCCGATGCCACCGATGAAGTGCTGAAAAATGGCTGGCTGCATACCGGTGATATTGTTACCGTTGATAGCGAAGGCTTTATTCGCATCGTCGATCGTAAAAAAGACATGATTCTGGTGTCGGGCTTTAACGTGTATCCTAACGAGATTGAAGATGTGCTGATGCAGCACGAGAAAGTGCGTGAAGCCGCGGCGATTGGCGTACCGAGCGATCTGTCAGGCGAAGCAGTAAAAGTGTGCATCGTGAAGAAAGATCCGTCATTGACGAAAGAGGAAGTGCTGGATCATTGCCGCCGCCAGCTCACCGGCTACAAAGTGCCGAAGATTATCGAGTTTCGTGACGAGTTGCCGAAGACCAACGTGGGCAAAATATTGCGCCGCGAATTGCGTGATGAGGCGAAGCGAGAAGGGCAGTAACGCGCCATTCTCCTCAGGTTAACGCCGGCACAGTCCGGCGTTTTTATTGCTTTTAACATGGAGCGCTGCGCGTAGTTTGCCGCAGCGAGAAAGACAACGTGAATTACACCCTGATCGACCAAAATGACCAACTGGCCGCCGTGTGCGAGAAAGCACGCCAACATGCTGCCGTGGCGCTGGATACCGAATTTGTGCGCACCCGCACCTACTATCCGCAGCTCGGCCTGATTCAGCTGTTTGATGGCGACCAGCTGATCCTGATCGATCCGCTTAATATCAGTGACTGGACGCCGTTCGTGGCGTTGCTGCAGGATAAGCAGGTCACCAAATTCCTCCACGCCGGTGGAGAAGATCTTGAGGTGTTCCTGCATCGCTTCAAGTGCCTGCCCGATCCGATGATCGATACGCAAATACTGGCAGCCTTCAGTGGTCAGGCGCTGTCATGGGGCTTTGCCTCGATGGTGATGCACTTTAACCAAATCGAGTTGGATAAAAGCGAATCGCGCACCGATTGGCTGGCGCGTCCGCTGACTGAGCGTCAGTGTGAATATGCCGCTGCCGATGTTGCTTATCTGCTGCCGATTGCCCATCAGCTGATTACGCAGACAGAAGCGGCCGGCAACATGGCGGCGGCGTTGAGCGAATGCGACACGCTGTGTCAGCGCCGTCTTGACGTGCTGCAACCCGAAGAAGCCTGGCGTGACATCACCAATGCGTGGCAGTTGCGCCCACGCCAGCTGGCAGCCTTGCAGCGTCTGGCTGCGTGGCGTCTGAACATTGCGCGCCAAAAAGATATGGCGGTGAACTTTGTTGTGCGCGAAGAGAATCTGTGGAAAGTGGCGCGCTTTATGCCGGGCAGCCTTGGCGAGCTGGATCATTTAGGGCTGAACGGCCATGAGATCCGTTTCCACGGTAAAGCGATGGTGGCGCTGGTGGCTGAAGCACAGGCACAGGATGAAGCTACCTTGCCGCAGCCGCTGCCGAATCTTATCGATCATCCGCACTATAAGCAGGCCTTCAAAGCCATTAAAGCGCTGGTGCAACAGGTGAGCGAGGAGAGTGGATTTAGTCAGGAGTTGCTGGCATCACGCCGCCAGATCAATCAGGTGCTGAGTGTTTATTGGGGATTGAAGAACGCTTCGCGCACACCTGAGCTGCTAACAGGCTGGCGAGGTGATTTGCTGAAGGCGGGTATCGACGAGATCCTGCAGGCACTGTAAGTGCAGCATTTTCCCCTGCGTAATACCGCAGGGGAAAATCAGGAAACCGCTTTAATCATTTAGGAACGTCTTCCGGCTCCGGCAGCGTTACGTTGAGCTCAAGGATGGAGATATCATCCCCTTTCTGATCCAGCTGAACGGTCACCATATCCGGGTCAATTTTTACGTATTTACAGATCACTTCCAAAATATCGCGCTTCAGCTGCGGCAGGTAATGGGGCTCACTGTCGCCCCTTCTGCGTTCGGCTACGATAATCTGCAGCCTTTCCTTGGCTATATTGGCTGTGTTCTTCTTACGGGATAAAAAGAAATCAAGTAATGCCATTGGTTATCCCCCGAACAGGCGTTTAAGGAAACCCTTCTTCTCTTCTTCAATAAAGCGGAAGGGGCGTTCTTCGCCAAGCAGGCGATCTACGGTATCAGCATAGGCTTTACCGGCGTCAGCGTTTGCGTCGAGGATCACCGGCTCACCCTGGTTAGAAGCACGCAGCACAGATTGATCTTCCGGAATCACACCAACCAGTGGAATGCGCAGAATTTCCAGCACATCTTCCATGCTCAACATATCACCGCGGGTGACGCGGCCTGGATTGTAACGGGTCAGCAGCAGATGCTCTTTCACCGGATCCTGGCTGTTCTCGGCACGACGTGATTTAGACGAGATGATGCCAAGAATACGGTCCGAGTCACGAACTGAAGAGACTTCCGGGTTGGTGGTGATGATGGCTTCATCGGCGAAATACAACGCCATCAGCGCACCGGTTTCAATGCCCGCCGGTGAGTCACACACAATGAAGTCGAACTCCATCGCCGCCAAATCATTCAGCACTTTCTCAACGCCTTCACGGGTCAGCGCATCTTTATCGCGCGTTTGCGAAGCCGGCAAAATGTAGAGTTGCTCAGTACGCTTGTCACGGATCAGCGCCTGGTTCAGTGTGGCATCACCCTGAATAACGTTAACAAAGTCGTACACCACGCGGCGTTCACAGCCCATGATTAAATCCAGGTTACGCAGGCCGATATCGAAATCGATGACGACCGTTTTTTTGCCTTTCTGCGCTAACCCGGTGGCGATGGCCGCGCTTGACGTGGTCTTGCCAACGCCCCCTTTACCCGATGTAACTACAATAATGCGTGCCATAAATGTTGATTTCCTTAACGAAAGAAAAGGGGCTTAATTAAGTGTCTGAATGGTAAGCGCGCCCTCTATCAGGCTTAGGCGTGCCGCTTTACCAAAGAATTCCGCCGGGATCTGATCGATCATCCAATATTCCCCGGCAATTGAGACCAACTCTGCGGCGAGGTTGGTACAAAAAATCTGGCTATCGCTTTGGCCACCCACGCCGGCCAACGCACGGCCTCGCATCATGCCATAGATATGGATATTCCCGTCGGCTACCAGCTCGGCACCGGCGCTGACGCTGTTGGTGACGATGAGATCGGCATTACGCGCATAAATCTGTTGGCCCGAACGCACTGGCGTATTAATGATGCGCGTTTTACTGACGGCTTCTGCCGTTACCGCGGGAAGCACCGGGGCGGCTTCGACAACCGGAGCACTCGCCTGTTTGCGACTCTCTTTACCTTCAGAGAGTACCGGCAAACCTGCGCGGGCAATCATTTTTTTCAGGGCTTCATCTTTGCAACCGCTGACGCCAACGATACGTAAACCCGTCGCCATCACCGCTTGTTGCATCTGCTTCCAGTTAATGTCGCCTGTCAACGCTGATACATTGAGCACCACGGGCGCATTCAGTAAAAAGGCCGGTGCCTGATCGATTTTTTCCTGGAGCGCCTGACGAATCACCTCGGGTTGCGAATGATGCAGATGAACGACTGACAGGGTAAAACTGCTTCCCTTGAATTCGATTGGCGTTTGCGACATCTTTGCTGACTCAGTCCTGTTTTACGACCTTTAAATGTACGTCGATAAAATCGGCAATAACATCAAACGGTCAATATTCGAAGTTCTGCAAGCATGTTATAGTTACTGCTATATTCAGGCAAGTGACGCCATCGGTTAATTCGAGTAAAAAATATGTTTTGTGTGATCTACAGAAGCCCGCAACGTGAACAGACTTATCTGTATGTTGAAAAAAAAGACGATTTCTCCCGCGTACCAGAAGAACTGCTGCGTGGCTTCGGCAAACCCCAGCTGGCCATGGTGCTGTCGCTGGATAAGCGTGACAAGCTGGCTAACGCGGATATCAATAAAGTTAAGCAAGGTTTAAGCGAACACGGCTATTATTTACAAATTCCACCACCGGTTGAAAGTCTGCTCAACATTCATCTCGATCAGGGTAAAAAAGATTAATTCAGATTCATCTGTAAAATATATCCTGTAGAAATAATCAGTGCTATTTGCGTTAATTAACTGCCCGCGTTAACCCTTTATTGCGGGCAATTATCCAGGCGTTTGCAGATTTTGTTGTATACGATTAACGACTTTTGACAATTTCCACCACGCCTGCCGCCACAAACCCGCTAATATATTCCCTCTCAGCCTGCCGCGTTCCGGCACTGAATTCGACTTACTCGCCAGTCGCACTGGCGGCAAACACAACTCAAGCAGGGGAATAGCATGTATCAGCATCGTAACTGGCAGGGCGCTCTGTTGGATTATCCGGTCAGCAAAGTGGTTTGCGTCGGCAGCAACTATGCTAAACACATAAAGGAAATGGGAAGTGCCACGCCAACCGAGCCTGTGGTGTTTATCAAACCGGAAACCGCGGTCTGCGATCTGCGCCAGCCGCTGTCGATTCCGGCAACCTTTGGTGAAGTGCATCATGAAGTGGAGCTGGCGGTGCTGATTGGCTCGACGCTGAAGCAGGCGAGCGAAGAACATGTCGCTAAAGCAATTGCCGGTTACGGCGTTGCGCTGGATTTGACTCTACGCGATGTGCAGGCGGGGTTGAAGAAAGCGGGTCAACCGTGGGAAAAATCGAAAGGCTTTGATAATTCATGTCCGCTGTCAGGATTTATACCGGCGGCAGAATTCGGCGGCGATCCACAGAATACCGAGCTGAAGCTGATCGTGAATGGCGAGGTGCGTCAGCACGGTACGACTGCCGATATGATCCACAAAATTTTGCCGCTGATTGCCTACATGAGCCAGTATTTCACGCTGCGCGCAGGTGACGTGATCCTAACCGGAACGCCTGAAGGCGTTGGCCCGATGCGCTCTGGCGATAAACTGGAAGTATCACTTGCCGGTCACGGTATTTCCACGCGCGTACTGTAAAACTTGCATCACCGCACCTGAAGCTTTATAAGGTGCGGTCTTATTATCAACCCGGACCGCCATCATGACTGAACAACCTTTCTGGCAGACTAAACGCCTTGACCAAATGAACGACGCAGAGTGGGAATCCCTGTGCGACGGCTGTGGCCAATGTTGCCTGAATAAGTTGCAGGATGCGGACACCGATGAGATCTACTTCACCAACGTCGCCTGTAATCAGCTGAACATCAAAACCTGCCAATGTCGCAGCTACGAGCGTCGTTTTGAGTTAGAAGAGAACTGCATCAAGCTGACGCGCGAAAATCTCACCAGTTTTGAATGGCTGCCGCGTACCTGTGCGTATCGCGTGTTAGGGGAAGGGAAAACTTTGCCGGCCTGGCATCCGCTGATCGCCGGCTCTAAAAAAGCGATGCATGCCCAGCGCATTTCCGTGCGTTTTATTGCGGTGCGTGAGAGTGAAGTGCGCGATTGGGAAGAGCATATAATTGATCGACCAGACCGTAACGGTTAAACATAAAACAGGCAGCTATGGCTGCCTGTTTTGTTTGTGCTTAACGTCCGAACAGATCGCGGCGTTTAGGTTTAAACGGTTGGGCAATTAACACCAGCAGCGCGACCAACAGATACGCCGCGAAAATCACAATCATCCACTGCGGCATGCTCCAGGTCAGGAAAGTCCAGCCACGTTCGGCGCAGTCGCCGCTGGCGACAAACACCGAGGGCAGCCATTTATCCAGCGGCAGCCAGGTGGGGAAACGCGCCGCAAAATCGCAGGTGACAAATGGATTGGGGTGCAGCTGAATCATGGTGTGGTCGTAGGAGAGGCGAACCCCTTCAATGGCGCTATAAATCCAGATCAGGATCGCCGCCCAGCGCAGCGGCGTTTTTGGCGCGATGGCACCCACGATGCCTGCACCCATCACACCAAACAGTGCGCAACGCTCATAAATACACATCACGCAGGGTTGCAATCCCATCACGTGTTGAAAATACAAAGCCGTCAATTCAAAAGCCAGAGCCGTTAGGGCCAGCAAAAGCCAGGCACCTCGTCCACGCGAGCATTGATTCAAATATCGCAACATATTGCTTTCCCTGTAACCGTTAATGTTTCGCAGTGTAAACCAAAAGCGCACCCGTGCCAGCCAGGCAGCGGGAAAAAATCATGTACAAAAATGACTTAAGTCTGGTTGAAGTGAAAAAAGAGTGGACTCAAAAGGCGAGAGAAAATCTGTCGGCAACAAGCGCAGCGCAAACGTATGCTTTGTTGCACTAGCGTGTCTGAAAACACAGCTGAATTTTGCGCCAGCGCGCGCTTTTAATCGTTTGGCAGGCTATTTCCGCTATAGCCGCTCTGGTATGATGAGTCGCATTACGATAAAGAAAGCAACGAGAAATAAATGCTATGGTGATTAAGGCGCAGAGCCCTGCGGGATTTGCTGAAGAGTATATTATTGAAAGCATCTGGAACAGTCGTTTTCCGCCGGGATCCATTCTACCTGCCGAACGTGAGCTTTCTGAACTGATTGGCGTGACTCGCACCACGCTGCGTGAAGTGTTGCAGCGCCTGGCACGTGATGGCTGGTTGACCATCCAACATGGCAAGCCGACACGCGTAAATGATTTCTGGGAAACCTCTGGTTTAAACATCCTCGAAACGCTGGCCCGACTCGACCACGATAGCGTGCCGCAACTGATTGATAATTTGCTATCGGTGCGTACCAACATCTCTTCCATTTTTATCAGCCGTGCACTGCGCCATCATCCAGAAAAAGCGCGTGAAGTGTTGGAAAATGCGCTGAGTGAGGAGGATAAAGCAGAGGCTTACACCGAGCTCGATTATCGTGTGTTTCGCGGTTTGGCGTTTGCGTCCGGTAACCCGATTTATGGTTTGATTTTGAATGGCCTGAAAGGGTTGTATACCCGTGTGGGTCGTCACTACTTCTCCAGTCTGGAAGCCCGTGAACTGGCGCGTAACTTCTATCGCCAACTGGCCGATCTGTGCGTGGCAAATCCTTCGCAGGAGCAAATTGTCGATAGCGTACGTGAATACGGTCGACGCAGCGGTGAGATTTGGCACAAGATGCAGAAAAGCATGCCGGATGATTTGGCCAGCAAGCGATAACCAGCAATAAAAGGAAAACCGGACGTTAACAGTCCGGTTTTTTGTTTTATAGCGTTGGACCGCGCGTGGGCGATCGATCCAGCAACTCTACACTGCCGTCTTCATTCTGCTGTTCCAGAATCACGTCAAAGCCCCACAAACGATGCACATGCTTCAGGACCTCTTTGCGGCTCTTATCGAGCGGCGCCCGCTGTTGCGGCACATAACGCAGCGTCAATGAGCGATCGCCACGTAAGTCGACATTATAAACCTGAATGTTAGGTTCCAGATTGCTCAGATTATATTGTGCCGACAGCTGCTGCCGAATGGCGCGATAACCCGCTTCGTCATGAATGGCCGCAATTTCGAGGAAATTGTTGCGGTCATCGTCCATCACCGTAAATAACCGGAAATCACGCATCACTTTTGGCGACAGGAACTGGCTGATGAAGCTTTCGTCCTTGAATTCACGCATGGCAAAATGCATGGTTTTCAGCCAGTCGGAACCGGCAATGTCAGGGAACCAGTAGCGGTCTTCTTCGGTAGGTGTTTGACAGATGCGCTTGATGTCCTGGAACATCGCAAAGCCCAGCGCATACGGGTTGATGCCGTTATACCACTGACTGTTATAGGGCGGCTGATACACCACGTTAGTGTGGCTATGCAGGAACTCCATCATAAAGCGTTCCGACACTTTGCCCTCGTCATACAGATGATTAAGGATGGTGTAGTGCCAGAATGTCGCCCAGCCTTCGTTCATCACCTGCGTCTGTTTTTGCGGATAAAAATACTGGCTGACCTTACGCACAATACGCAGCACTTCACGTTGCCACGACTCCAGCAGCGGCGCATTTTTCTCCATGAAATAGAGCAGGTTCTCCTGTGGCTCAGAGGGATAGCGCGATGCCTGGATGTGCACCGATTCCTTCTCTTTACGCGGTAGCGTGCGCCAAAGTGTATTTACCTGGCTCTGCAGATACTCTTCGCGGCTCTGCTGACGGGCCTTCTCTTCCTGCAGCGAAATTTTTTGCGGACGTTTATAGCGATCAACGCCGTAATTCATCAACGCGTGGCAGGAATCGAGCAGGCGCTCAACTTCCTCGACGCCATAGCGCTCTTCGCAATCGGTGATGTAATTTCTGGCGAATAACAGGTAATCAACAATCGAACTGGCATCGGTCCAACTGCGGAACAGATAGTTATTTTTAAAGAAAGAGTTGTGGCCATAACAGGCGTGCGCCATCACCAGCGCCTGCATGGTCATGGTGTTCTCTTCCATCAAATAGGCGATACACGGATTGGAATTAATCACGATTTCATAAGCCAGGCCTTGCTGACCGTGCTTATAGCGTTGTTCGGTTTCGATGAATTTCTTGCCAAACGACCAGTGTGCATAGTTGATCGGCATACCCACGCTGGAGTACGCATCCATCATCTGTTCGGAGGTGATCACTTCGATTTGGTGCGGATAGGTTTCCAGTCCGTAGCTTTTCGCTACGCGGTCAATTTCCGCCAGATAATCATCCAGCAGTTCGAAGGTCCAGTCTGGGCCGTCACTGAGTCGTTTACTGTTGCGGGTTGGCTCGTCAAAGATTGTCGTCATAGCGCACCTCTGTTTTGCAAGCGGCAGGGATCACCTGTCACGATCGTTTAAGGCCTCATCCTGAGTAAAGATGGCCCAATAAAACTGAGCGAACACTTCAATGATAGTCCACTGTCGCCTATCCGAAACTGAATCTCAATTGAATTCTTTTGGCAGAAAATCATTCAAAAAGCGTCAGTTAAGCTGATACTTATGGTAAGTGTTGGTTTTATTTCAATTGTCAGGATAATATTCTGTTTATAAGTGCATTGTATGACTGCGGCGCTTTCTCCTGAAAAAAGGTAAAACCCCTACCTGACGCATAATAAATGGCTGATTAAGCGATTAAAGGCATAAAAAATCCTGATTTTTGATGTGATGCATGATTTCAGTGTGCAGTTAGGTGAAAAACATGTGAAATATGGCGGTCAAATGTAAGATTTGATGGGCGGTGAAATTATTCTGCCCTGGGCTTGGTTAATAGTTAATTATTCTTTTGCTGCGACGAGGGGCTTATGCGCGTAGTAATTCTTGGTAGTGGTGTGGTTGGGGTAGCAAGCGCATGGTATCTGGCACAGGCTGGGCACGAGGTGACGGTCATCGATCGTCAACCCGCAGCGGCGCTGGAAACCAGCGCCGGTAATGCCGGACAGATCTCGCCGGGCTACGCTGCGCCCTGGGCGGCGCCGGGCGTTCCGCTCAAAGCTGTCAAATGGATGTTTCAGCGTCACGCGCCGCTGGCGGTACGTTTGGACGGCAGCAAGTTCCAGCTGGAATGGATGTGGAATATGTTGCGTAACTGCGACATGCAGCACTATCAAGAGAATAAAAGCCGCATGGTACGCATTGCGGAGTACAGCCGCGACTGCCTGAAAACGCTGCGTGCCAGCACCGGTATTGCTTACGAAGGTCGCCAGGGCGGAACGCTGCAACTTTTTCGTACTCAGCAGCAGTTTGCCAGTGCCAGCAAAGATATTGCGGTGCTGCGTGATGCTGGCGTGCCTTATGAGCTACTCGAGGCACATCAACTGAAAAATGTCGAACCGGCATTAGCGGCGACCGCCCACAAGCTTACCGGCGGTTTACGCTTGCCCAACGATGAAACCGGCGATTGCCAGCTGTTCACCCAACGACTGGCAGAGATGGCAGCGGCGGCGGGCGTCACTTTCCGCTACAACACATCGGTCGACCAACTGCTGCGCGAGGGCAACCGCATTTACGGCGTGAAGTGTGGCGAGGAAGTGATTAAAGCCGATGCTTACGTAGTGGCGTTTGGTTCCTATTCCACAGCGTTACTGAAAGATATCCTGGCGATCCCGGTGTACCCGCTGAAAGGCTATTCGTTAACCATTCCGATTAAAAATGCTGATGCTGCACCGGTTTCCACCATCCTTGATGAAACCTACAAAGTGGCGGTGACGCGCTTTGACGATCGCATCCGCGTGGGCGGCATGGCAGAAATTGTTGGTTTTAACACCAAACTGTTGCCGGCACGACGCGAAACGCTGGAGATGGTCGTCCGCGATCTTTATCCTGAAGGCGGATATGTCGAACAGGCCACGTTCTGGACCGGCTTGCGTCCGATGACGCCAGACGGTACGCCGATTGTGGGGCGCACGCCGCTCTCAAATCTCTATCTCAATACCGGTCACGGTACGCTGGGATGGACGATGGCTTGTGGTTCCGGTCAGCTGTTGGCCGATTTAATTTCCGGTCAGAAACCGGCGATTGCCGCAGATGATTTGTCAGTGCTGCGCTACCTGCCGGGTTTTGAGCCACATGCGTCGCCACTGCGTAACGCCAACGCGGCGCGTTGAAACCCCAGGGAGAGTACAAGCATGTCACGTCCAACCGGTGCCACCATCAGTCGCCAGGCACTGCGTCATAATCTGGCCACTGTGCGTCAGGCGGCTCCTCAGTCGCACGTCTGGTCAGTGGTAAAAGCCAATGCGTATGGCCACGGCGTGGCCCGCGTGTGGCAAAGCCTCGCCGAAACTGATGGTTTTGCGCTGCTGAATATGGAAGAGGCGATTTTGCTGCGTGAGCAGGGATGGAAAAAACCGATCCTACTGTTGGAGGGCTTCTTCCATGCCGACGATTTAGTGCTGATCGATCGCTATCGTCTCACCACCAGCGTACACAGTAACTGGCAGATTCAGGCGCTCGCCAAGGCACATCTGTCGGCACCGATCGATGTCTACCTGAAAATCAACAGCGGCATGAATCGGTTAGGTTTTCGGCCTGAACTGGCGCAGGCGGCGTGGCAAAAACTGCGCGCATTGCCTAACGTCGGTGAAATGACGCTGATGGCGCACTTTGCCGATGCCGAAAACCCGCAAGGCATCATTGAGCCGATGAAGCGCGTTGAGCAGGCAGCGGAAGGACTCGGTTGTCCACGCTCCTTGTCGAATTCTGCTGCCACGCTGTGGCATCCGGAAGCGCATTTTGACTGGGTGCGTCCTGGCATCATCCTGTATGGCGCATCGCCGAGCGGTGACTGGCAGGATATCGCCAGCACCGGATTGCAGCCGGTGATGACACTCCACAGCGAGATCATTGGTGTACAGCAATTGAATGCCGGTGATGGTGTCGGTTACGGCTATCGCTATCATGCTGGTGCAGCGCAGCGTATTGGTATTGTTGCCTGTGGTTACGCCGACGGCTATCCACGTCATGCACCCACCGGAACGCCGGTCAGCGTTGATGGCGTGCGCACACAAACGCTGGGCGCGATATCCATGGATATGATGATGATCGATCTGGAACCCTGCCCGCAGGCCGGAATTGGTTCGAAGGTTGAGCTATGGGGGAATCAGGTGAAGATTGATGAAGTGGCAAAAGCTGCCGGAACGGTGGGCTACGAGCTGATGTGTGCGCTTGCGCCACGCGTTCCGGTTGAGGTTATTTAAGCGCGGTCACGCTGCCGTGCATCTTCTTGCTGCAGCGCCAGGCGATCAGAGCCAGCGCTGCACCTGTCAACATCATTAACGCCAGCGATGATTTCTCTGCAACGGGCAGTGCCACGATTGCCATGCTGCCACCTGCGCCACACGCCATCTGAATAAAACCTTGGAGGGCCGCGGCAACACCCGCTTGCTGCTGATAGGGCTCCAGCGCGTAGCTGGTGGCCGGCCCCACCGTGAACGCCAATCCTGCTACCGAAACCGCTACCGGAATCATGTATAGCGCCCAATGATTTTGCCATGCCGCGGGTAGCAGCGTGGTGCCCATCATCAGCAGAATCGCGCCAATCAGCATCGTGGCAAAACCCATCGCCAGGCAGAACGGACGTCCCGCTTTGCGAATCGTTTTATTCACGAAGGCGCTCACCAGCATGATCCAGAAGCCGTTGGCACCAAATGCGAAGGAGAACTGCAGCGGCGTGAGGCCACCTTCGGTCATCAGCACGTGCGGCGCTAGCGAAACATACGTCAGCACCATGCCCAGCGCGCCCGCATTGGCAAAAGCGAAGGCGAGGAAGCGCGGTTCACGCGCGATCGCAGCATACTGCGCTAGCGGTAGACCTTTGACGCGCAGCGTGTCCGCAGGACGCGTTTCCGGCAGCCACAGCAGTACGATCAAACCGATAACCAGCGCATAACCGCACAGGAACCAGAACGGCATACGCCAGCCGTAGGCTTCAGCCAGAATCCCGCCCAGTAGCGGTGCCAGCGCTGGCACGATATTCAGTGCGCCGTTGAGAAAGCCATAGGCGCGCGCGGCATCTTCGCCACTGAGGCGATCGCGCACGCCGCTGAATGCCACCACCGCGGTGCAGCACACGGCACAGCCCTGAATGATACGTGCGAGGAAGAACACCGGCCAAAGCGTCGCAGTGGCAGCAATCGCGCTGCCGATGATATAAAGCCCCAGGCCGATCAGCGCGATCGGTTTACGGCCAAAGTTATCCACCAACGGTCCGGTGACCAGCTGACCGATGCCCATCACTAACAAAAACAGCGGAATGGTGATCTGGATAAGACTCACCGGGCTGTTCAGTCCATCGGCGATTTGCGGCAGAGTAGGGAGGTAAAGATCAATACCAAGCGGCGCCAGCAGCACCAGGCTTAGCAGAATTAAGGTGAATTTTTGCATTACGAACCGAACGACCTGTTAAACAAGCGGGAAGGGTAATGACTCTGCGGGGAAAAAGAAAGGGATAAAAAAATGCGATGCCTGCCAACGTGCACAGGCACCGCGTCGAGGGTATTAGTAAGCGCCGTCGCGACGTACCACGACACCTGCGGTTTTAAACAGAATGGCGATGTCCGTCCACAGCGCCCAGTTCTTCACGTACCAGGAGTCGAAGTAAACGCGCGTATCGTAGTCGATGTCGTTACGGCCACTAACCTGCCACAGACCGGTCATGCCCGGCTTGGCCATCAGGTAGTAATCAACATCGCCGGCATAGCGCTCCAGTTCCGCTTCAATCACCGGACGTGGACCCACCAGGCTCATTTCGCCGCGAATCACGTTCCACAGCTGTGGCAACTCATCAAGGCTGGTTTTACGCAGGAAGTTACCAATTTTGGTGACGCGCGGGTCGTTTTTCAGTTTGAAATCACGATCCCACTCGGCATGTGCCTCCTCGCTGGTCGCCAGCAGGTTTTGCAGCACTTCCTGCGAGTTAGTGACCATTGAACGGAACTTCAGGCACTTGAACTTCACGCCATCTTGTCCCACGCGTTCATGGCCATAAATCGCATTGCCACCATCGCGTTTCACCATCGCACACAGCAGACCAAACACCGGTCCAAGGAACAGCAGCAGTAGCGAGGCCACCACGATGTCGAAAGTACGTTTCAGGAAGCGGGAAGAGCGTTTCGCCAGGTTATTGCTCACGCGCAAGATCATCACTTCATGACTGAAGATAAATGACATGTCGGTGCCATACAGCGGCACACCACGCAGCGTAGGGATCACGGAAATCGAACGGCATTTCATTTTGGACAGGAACTTCAGCCATTTATCGCGCACCACTTGCTGCTCAAACTCGGTGGCGACGATAAATTGCGTGTTGTCACGGTCCATGGTCTGCCAGTTAATATCTTTCCAGGTAATTACCGGCACGCCGTTCACTTTTTCATGTTGTTGGTCATCATCCAGCGAGATAAAGGCCTGCACGTTATAACCCAGGATCTCTTCACTTTGCAGCGCCGCATAAGCTTCCATCGCATTTTTGCCGGAACCAATGATGATGGTTTCCTTCTGCCATTGGCCCGCGCGGTTGATTGCGCGTTTCACTACCGCGCGCATCAGCGGCAGCAGCAGCAGGGCGTAGGTCCAGCTAAATACCCAAACCATGCGCGAGAAGTCCCATTTCGAGAAGGCAATCAGCGCCAGATCGAGCAGAGAGAAGACGAACAGCGTCTTGATGACTTCTTTCAATTCAAACCAAAACGGCTTGCGGTAAGTGTAGTGACGCATGCGTACCCAGAACCAGGCGGTACAAAGCACCGAAAGGCCTAATTGGGCAATAAACCGGTATTCAATCTGCTGTGGCGGAATAAAGGTATCCAGTTCGCCCCAAATACCTTGAACGGTAGCGGCAGATAAAAACAATGCCAGATTTAACGCAATTAAATCCGATAAGCTAAGTGCGACTTTTGCGATGAGATTTTTGCGCAGTCCGCTCCACGAGCGGGTTGCGCTATTCATTATCAAAGTACTTGCCATAAAACCTGCTCTCTTTTCTTAAGTAAAAGATGGCCTGACCAGAATCAAGTACGCGCTCAGGAGTGGTCCGCTGAAAAGCAGAAAAAATAATATTTTCAGCGAGATATAAGTCAGTGCTGCCATAAGCGCTGCAAGGAAAGGGCCGTTTGAGACGTGATGCACGTCACGAAAAGCTGCAGCAACGTTTAAGAGTATGCAGGAGTTATTTGACAGAGTTAATATGGAAATAGTCTGAAAAGGAAATAAATGACTAAAGAAATAATTGGATAATCGTTTGAAATATAAGGTTAAAAGTAAAATAAACTGCAATATGGCGCTTCATTTTAAGACAACTTTTCGGAATGACCGCCATTGGCTCAATGGCGGTGAGAAACGATCAGGCAGGTTTTTTTAGGACCCACAGGTCCTGCTGTTTATCATAATGTCCGATTTGCAGATCGACTGCCTCGCCATCAATCCACGCCGGTACACTGGTTTCCACATCCCAGCCGTCGAGTTGGTCACTCAGGCCGGGATTGGTGTGGCAGGGAATACTCACAGTATCGACATTGTCAGTATTGAACTCTGCATCAACAATTTCATAACGACCAATCTTCACCACGTGTCCCATAACATTCTCCCGTATTTGCTGGGCTGAGTAGTGAGCATAGTCGTTCACACGCCTTTTACGAGCGTTAAAGACTCGGATTATTCCTTGTCTTCACTCACGCGCACGCCAATTTTGACGATTTGATTGTCCTCTTTTTCGGCTACTGTCCAGGTGAGTTGATTCCATTCCACCTGATCGCCGACCACCGGCGTGCTGCCTAACAGGCTCATCACCAGCTGACCCAGCGATTGCTGATCGTTGGTCTGCTCATCCAGTTCCAGCCCGTAAATTTGGGCGACATCGCGCAGGCGCGCCTCGGCATCAAGAATAAAGTCGCCGAAGAAGCGCTGATCGAGCGATACCGGAGGCGACTGGCTGAACATCTTGCCTAACGCCGGCAAATCGCGCTCGCGGCCAATGACGCACAGTACATCGCCTTCTTTAAGACGCGTATTGCCGTTCGGGTGCATCAACGCGTTATCGCGGAACAGCGCGGCGATGCGGGTTTCACGCGGCATCTGTAAATCGCGCAGCGCGGCGCCGACGCACCACTTATCGGCGCTCAGTTGATAGATGAACTGCTCCCACGGATTTTCCGGATGGATATCCAGCCCAACGCGACTGATTGGCGAGGCGGTCGGCGGCACCACCACTTTGGCGCGTTTTGCGGCATAACCGAGCGAGGTGCCTTGGAGCATCAGCGAAACCAGTACCACAAAGAACGCGATATTAAAGTAGAGCTTGGCGTTTTCCAGCCCAGCCATCATCGGGAAAACGGCGAGGATGATCGGCACCGCGCCACGCAGGCCGACCCAACTAATAAAGATTCGTTCACGGCCGGTGAAGCCTTTAAAAGGTAACAGGCCAACGAGGATGGAAAGTGGGCGAGCCACCAAAATCAACCATAGTGACAGAATCATCGCTGGCACCGCGATGTGCCAAAGATCGGACGGCGTTACCAGCAACCCCAACACGATGAACATGCCGATTTGGCTCAGCCAGGCCATGCCGTCAAAGGTTTGCAGGATGCCGTGGCGGTTACGAATGGGGCTATTACCCAACAGGAAACCGCAGAGATAGACCGCCAGGATGCCGCTGCCTTCCATTACTGTGGTGAGGGCAAATACGATGATGCCGCCGCTTACTGCCAGCAGCGGATACAAACCCTGCGCAAGGTTAATGCGGTTAATCAGCTGCTGTAGCGCCCAGCCGCCGCCGAGGCCTAACACAATGCCCAGACCAAACTGCTGAACCAGATGAACCACGAACATCCAGCTTAATCCAGACTGGCCTTGTTGAATCATGTCGATCAGCGTGATGGTAAGAAACACCGCCATGGGATCGTTACTGCCGGATTCGATCTCCAGCGTTGAGCTAACACGTTCATTCAGGCCTTTATCGCCCAGCAGTGAAAACACCGCCGCGGCATCGGTGGAACCGATAATCGCGCCAATCAGAAAGCCCTGCATCAAGTCGAGTTTGAATAACCAGGCTGCGGCGACGCCGGTTAATCCGGCGGTGATCATTACGCCGACTGTCGCCAACGATAGCGCTGGACCGAGCGCCACTTTCAGTGAGGACGCTTTAGTCCGCATGCCGCCATCCAGCAGGATAATGGCTAACGCGAGGTTAGAGACCAGATAGGCAACCGGATAGTTATCGAACGCGATGCCGCCAATGCCGTCAATGCCGGCCAACATGCCGAGAGCAAGGAAGATCACCAGAATAGGAATGCCAAGGCGGGATGAAAAGGAACTGAGCAAAATACTTGCTGCTACCAGCACGGACCCAATAATGAACAAACTGTAAATCATGCTGGCATTCAACGGCATTCTCCTGCGGCGGGAACAAAAAAGACAAACTGCGGGGGATTCACACAGACAAGGTGAAAAGATAATGCCTTATCAATAGCTTGTCAGCGCTTAATTGCACATTTTTTCATTCTGTGGGGCCGTATCCCATATAAGGCTACATTTGTATGAAAATGCAACAGGAATTGGCAAGGATTGAGGTTTGCTGCTGATAAGAAAAAGCCGGTCAGTGACCGGCTTATACATTCAGGCTTCAGCCGCCTGTTTGTGGAAAAGCTCTCTAAATACCGGATAGATATCTTCTGGCTCACGAATATGCTGGATTGCAAAGTTATCGAACATCGCCTGCAGGTGTTCATACTCGCGCCACAAGGTCTGGTGGGCGCGGCGCGTAATTTCAATGTAGCTGTAATAACGCACAACCGGCAGAATATGCTTGGCTAAAATCTCGTGACAGAGTGGGGAATCATCGGCCCAGTTGTCACCGTCTGAGGCTTGCGCCGCATAAATGTTCCACTGCGCCGGGTCATAGCGCTCTTTTACCACTTCATCCATCAGCTTGAGGGCACTGGATACAATAGTGCCGCCCGTTTCCTGCGAGTAGAAGAACTCCTGTTCATCAACTTCTTTCGCCTGGGTGTGATGGCGAATGTAAACCACATCAACGTTCTTATAGGTGCGGCTCAGGAAAAGATACAGCAGGATATAGAAGCGCTTCGCCATATCTTTAGTGGCTTGATCCATCGAACCTGACACGTCCATCAAACAGAACATCACGGCCTGACTGGACGGTTCTGGCCGCTTCTCGAAGTTTTTGTAGCGCAGGTCAAAGGTATCGATAAACGGCACACGCTCAATGCGCGCGCGCAACTCAGCGATCTCTTTACGTAGGCGTTCTTCTTCCAGCAACTGGGCTGGTTCACTGTTTTCTACTTCCGTCAGCGTCGCTTCCAGCTCGTTTAGCATGCGGCGTTTACCCGCCGTCATCGCTGTACGCCGCGCCAGCGAGTTCTGTAACGAACGCACCACGCTGATGTTAGCCGGCGTACCGTTTGAGGTGTAGCCAGCGCGATGGGTTTTGTACTCGTTTAACTGACGATGCTGATTCTTACGCAGGTTCGGCAACGCCAAATCTTCGAACAGCAGATCGAGATATTCATCTTTTGAGATCTGGAAGACGAATTCATCCTGACCATCACCGTCCTGGCTCGCATTCCCCTGGCCGCTGCCACCGCCGCTGCCGCCACCTTGTGGGCGCTCAATGCGGTCGTTTTGTACGAAGTGATCGTTCCCGGGGTGAACGCGATGGCGATTGCCGCCGCGGCCCTGGTGGAAACTCGGCTCATTGATATCGTCAATTGGAATCGAGACCGATTCGCCGCTCTCGACATCGGTCACCGAACGCTTATTGATGGCCTCGGAGATCGACTGCTTGATTTGCGACTTATAACGGCGCAGAAAACGCTGCCGATTGACGGCGCTTTTATTCTTACCGTTGAGACGCCGATCGATAAAATAGGCCATAAAACTCCCCCAAGCTGCATTGTAAGCTTAGGCCGGGATT
The DNA here is from genome assembly GCF_000282675.1 of Pantoea sp. GM01. Taxonomy (NCBI): domain Bacteria; kingdom Pseudomonadati; phylum Pseudomonadota; class Gammaproteobacteria; order Enterobacterales; family Erwiniaceae; genus Pantoea; species Pantoea sp. GM01. Next base: position 85,967 of record NZ_AKIU01000036.1, read on the forward strand.
CCCCGGCCTCCTGTGGCAGCGCTCGAGCGCCGCGTCGCTTACAGGTAACGATTATGACGACTTACGCACGCGCAGATACCATTCACACAGCAGGCGTACTTGCTTGCGGGTATAGCCTTTTTCCATCATGCGATCGACAAAATCGTCGTGTTTTTTCTGCTCGTCCGTTGAGGTTTTGGTATTGAACGAAATGACTGGCAGCAACTCTTCGGTATTGGAGAACATCTTCTTCTCGATGACCGTGCGCAGTTTTTCGTAGCTGGTCCAGTTCGGGTTGCGACCGCTGTTTTGCGCCCGGGCACGCAGCACAAAGTTCACGATCTCGTTGCGGAAATCTTTCGGGTTACTGATCCCGGCAGGTTTCTCGATCTTTTCCAGTTCGGCGTTCAGCGATTCACGGTCAAACAGTTGTCCGGTGTCGGGATCACGATATTCCTGATCCTGAATCCAGAAATCGGCATAGGTGACGTAGCGATCAAAGATGTTCTGCCCGTATTCAGAGTAAGACTCCAGATACGCGGTTTGAATCTCTTTACCGATGAACTCTGCGTATTTCGGAATCAGATAGCCTTTCAGATGCTCCAGATACTTCTCAGCTTGATCCTGTGGGAACTGCTCACGTTCTATTTGCTGCTCCAGCACGTAAAACAGATGTACCGGGTTGGCCGCCACTTCAGCATGATCGAAGTTAAACACGCGCGACAGAATTTTGAAGGCGAAGCGAGTGGAGAGGCCATTCATACCTTCATCAACGCCGGCGTAATCGTGATACTCCTGCCAGGATTTCGCTTTTGGATCGGTATCTTTCAGGCTTTCACCATCATAGACGCGCATTTTCGAGTAAATGCTGGAGTTTTCCGGCTCTTTCAGACGTGACAGAATGGAGAACCTGGCCAATGTTTCCAACGTACCCGGTGCACATGGCGCGGTGGTCAATTCACTGTGATCCAACAGTTTGTTGTAAATCTTGATCTCTTCGGAAACGCGTAAGCAATAAGGCACTTTGACGATATAGACACGGTCAAGGAACGCCTCATTATTTTTGTTGTTCCGGAAGGTGACCCATTCTGATTCATTAGAGTGCGCCAGAATGATGCCGTTAAACGGCAGGGCAGAGATGCCTTCGGTACCGTTGTAGTTACCTTCTTGTGTCGCGGTCAACAGGGGATGAAGCACTTTGATAGGTGCTTTAAACATCTCAACGAACTCCATCACACCCTGGTTAGCGCGGCACAATGCACCGGAATAGCCATAAGCATCAGGATCGTTTTGCGCATGGTTTTCCAGTTTACGGATATCCACTTTACCGACCAGCGCGGAGATATCCTGGTTGTTCTCATCACCTGGTTCAGTTTTGGCAATGGCAACCTGTTCAAGAATCGATGGCCACACCTTAACGACTTTGAAGCGGGTAATATCGCCGCCAAACTCATGCAGGCGTTTTGCCGCCCACGGCGACATGATGGTGCCGAGGTAACGCCGCGGCACGCCATACTCTTTTTCCAGAATATTGGCGTCTTCCTGCGGGTTAAACAGACAGAGTGGATGATCGTTTACCGGGCTGCGTTCGCCGTCAGCGCTCAGCACATAGATAGGAACGCGCTGCATCAGTGCTTTTAGACGTTCAGCCAGCGAAGATTTACCGCCGCCCACTGGACCCAGTAAATAGAGAATTTGTTTCTTCTCTTCCAAACCCTGCGCGGCATGTTTCAGGTAAGAAACGATTTGCTCAATCGCCTCCTCCATACCGTAAAACTCTTCAAAGGCAGGGTAGCGTCCCATGACGCGGTTGGAGAAAATTCTGGAAAGGCGTGGCTCTTGCGCAGTGTCAACCATCACCGGCTCACCGATGGCCATTAATAGTCGCTCGGCAGCGTTGGCGTATGCACTGCGATCCTGTTTACAGATGGCGAGGAATTCCTGCAATGTGAACTCTTCGTCCTTGGCAGCTTCATAACGCTGACGATAGTGATCGAATATATTCATAGCGATGCCCGTCCTTTCGTTTTTAGCACAGGTAAAGGAGCGTAATAAAATTGTCTAGCTGCTCCCGGAAGATATTCTTTAATGAGTACAGCAACCCTTATGCCAACCTGACGTTTTTTTATCGGGATACACAATTCTTTTGGTTACTCTGCTCGTACAAAAAGTCTCGTCTTACATTTAACTGTAGAAGGCATTCAGAAAACCTGCTGCCACTTTTCTCCTTATTCAGCGATATATCAATAACAAAGTCTCATAAGCACTGAGGCTTTCAGCCTAAGCAGGTAGGGCAACCAGGCGCCTCAGATAATTCTGTTGCGCGGTTGCGAGAGCATCATTAAACGTTAACCGATGGCAAAAATTTGGTTAGACTCTGCGTGTGATTGTTATATTAATGGACTGAACAAATTGTGAACCAATTCAAACTTAAAGCGCTTGCTGTTGCTATTCCTTGTTATTTTGCGGCGTTCGGCACTCATGCAGAACCCTTATCTCTCGGTGCTTCGGTCATTTATGCACAGTCACCTTATCGTGGTGGTCAAGACCGTTACCTGCCGATTCCAGTGATTAATTACGAAGGTGAAAATTTCTGGTTCCGCAGCCTGCAGGGTGGCTATTACCTGTGGAAAGACCCACAGAATCAGCTGTCGCTGACTGTGCTGGGATCGCCACAAAAGTACGATCCTAAAGATAACGATTTGGGTGATATGAAGGGGCTGGATAAGCGCCGCATGACGCTGATGGCGGGTGCCAGCTATCGTCATGTCGCCGACTGGGGCATTGTGCGCACCTCATTGCTTGGCGATGTGCTTAATAACAGCAATGGCATGCTCTGGGATATCACTTATTTATATCGCTTTGATTTCGGTGCGTTCAGCCTGACACCGGGTATTGGCGCGCTGTGGAACAGTGCCAATCAGAACCGCTACTATTATGGTGTTTCTTCACATGAAAGCGCGCGTACCGGTATTTCTGAATACCACCCAGATGATAGCTGGTCGCCGTATGTCGAGATGAATGCCAGCTATAAAATCAGCGACAGCTGGAACGCCAGTTTGTCAGGACGCTATACGCGTTTCGACAGCGAAATTAAAGACAGTCCAATGGTCGATAAAGATGGCCAGTTCACACTCTGGACTGGCGTAAGTTATAGCTTCTAAAAACTAAAATTAACGCCTCGTATTGAGGCGTTTTTTTTACATTGCACGTTTAGCGAGCCCCAATTTAGCGCAGCCGGAGGAGTAATGAAGACCATTAAATTTAACGGTGAATCTGCCTTACCCGCTATCGGCCAGGGAACCTGGTATATGGGCGAAAACGCCGCGCAGCGCGGTCAGGAAGTGGCGGCATTACAGGCCGGGCTCGACCACGGCTTAAAAGTCATTGATACCGCCGAAATGTATGCCGAAGGTGGCGCGGAAGACGTTGTTGGAGAAGCGCTGCGTGGACGTCGCGATCAAGCCTGGCTAGTGTCCAAAGTCTACCCCTGGAACGCCGGTGAAGTTGACGCGTTTGAGGCCTGCGAGCGCAGTTTGCGCCGCCTGCAAACCGATTATCTGGATCTTTATCTTCTACACTGGCGCGGTAATGTGCCTTTAGAAGAGACCATTCGCGCGATGCAGTCTTTACAGCAGCAGGGCAAAATCCGCCACTGGGGCGTATCGAATTTTGACCATGACGATATGCTTGAACTGTGGAATGAGCCAGGCGGCAATGCTTGTGTAACCAACCAGGTGCTCTACCATTTGGCCTCACGTGGCATTGAGTATGATTTGTTGCCGCTGTGTCAGCAGCGCGAGGTGCCAGTCATGGCTTATTGCCCTCTGGCGCAAGCCGGCCGACTGCGTCAGGCATTATTTGAAGATGGGCAATTGCAGCAGATTGCACAACAGAAGGGCATCAGCGTAGCGCAAGTTATGCTGGCCTGGGTGATCCGTCAGAAAGGGGTTTTAGCCATTCCTAAAGCCAGCAGCGTAGCTCACGTACAGCAGAATGCCGCGGCGTTAACCATCGATTTAACTCACGAAGAGCTCGCCATAATTGATCGCGCATTCCCTGCGCCGCAGCATAAAACCGCACTGGATGTGGTTTAGCGGCGCTAACGCCGCATCATCTTATTTGTTAACGACGCGAATCGTGGTGCCGAGGCGAGCAGGTGATTCGCCAGCGCTCTTAAGCGGCTTATTAATACGCGCGGTTTCGACGCAAACCATGGTCTTATAGCCTTCAGTGGGCATATCGCCCATGCTACAAGACAATTCAGGCCCTGGGTTCCACGTGACAACGTCACTTTGATAGTGATGGTAGACTTCGATCTGGCGTCTGCCGCCTCTGTCATGAATGACGCTACAATCATCAGCAGCGGTGTGGATACGATCCACACGATTCGGGTAAGTCTGTTTACCCTCCGATGCGCCAATGGCGTTATCGTTAACCTTATCGATATAGCTATTGCCTAAACCACTGACTTCAACTTGTGCGATATCGGCAATATGGAAATAGCTGTGGAGCGCTGCCGTGGCTTCATAATCGCCGTAGGCTTCAAGCTCGATTTCACAATGCTCAGCGATACGGAAACGGGCAAGTAAGGTGAAATCATGCGGCCACAGCTTTTTAGTTTGTGCATTGCTTTCCAGTGTAAAGGTGAGCAATACCGCATCTTCGTTTTCATCGTGAGCAGTTAGCGTCCACGGCATGTTGCGTGCAAAACCGTGCGCTGGTTCGCCCGCTGGGCCAAACCATGGCCAGCAAATTGGCACGCCTCCGCGAATGGCTTTACCGCTAGTGAATGGCGTCTTTTCACTGAGCCAAATCACCGGCTGTTGTCCGCTGGGCTGCCATGACAGAAGGTGGGCGCCCTGTAACGCAATTGCGGCGCGCACTTTAGGATGGCTGATTACCACAATCGGTAAATCACCTTGCTGCCGTTGTGACAGATAAGGGGTGATTTGATTGACTACCGGCAGGGTATAAAGCGTATCTTGCATGGTCAGACCTTCTCATTATTCAGTCGAAAAAAAGGGGCGACCGAAGTCACCCCTTGTCTGTTTCACAGATTAGCTTACTTAGAAGCTACCAGTGCAATCAGGTCGAGAACTTTGTGTGAGTAACCGGTTTCGTTATCGTACCAGGAAACCAGTTTCACGAAGTTGTCGTTCAGAGCGATACCTGCTTTAGCATCGAATACTGAAGTCAGGGTTTCGCCGTTGAAGTCGGTAGAAACGACGTCGTCTTCGATATAGCCCAGCACGCCTTTCATTTTGCCTTCTGACTCAGCTTTGATCACTGCACAAATTTCTTTGTAAGTGGCTGGTTTTTCCAGGCGAACAGTCAGGTCAACAACAGAAACGTTCGGAGTAGGAACGCGGAACGCCATACCAGTCAGTTTGCCATTCAGTTCTGGCAGAACAACGCCAACTGCTTTAGCTGCACCGGTAGAAGATGGGATGATGTTCTGAGCTGCGCCGCGGCCGCCGCGCCAGTCTTTGTGAGACGGGCCATCAACAGTTTTCTGAGTTGCGGTGGTAGCGTGCACAGTGGTCATCAGGCCTTCAACAATACCGAAGTTGTCGTTGATGACTTTAGCCAGTGGTGCCAGGCAGTTAGTGGTGCAAGACGCGTTAGAAACGATGTCCTGGCCAGCATACTTGTCAAAGTTAGCGCCACGAACAAACATTGGGGTGCTGTCTTTAGATGGACCAGTCAGAACCACTTTCTTCGCGCCAGCCGTGATGTGTTTACGTGCAGTTTCGTCGGTCAGGAAGATACCGGTCGCTTCAGCAACAACGTCAACACCCACTTCGTCCCATTTCAGGTTAGCCGGGTCTTTCTCAGCGGTAACACGGATTTTCTTACCGTTAACAATCAGTGCACCGTCTTTCACTTCTACAGTGCCGTCAAAACGACCGTGAGTAGAGTCATACTTCAGCATGTAAGCCATGTAATCGGCGTCCAGCAGATCGTTGATCGCGACGATTTCGATGTCAGAACGCTGCTGCGCAGCACGGAAAACGATGCGACCGATACGGCCAAAACCGTTGATACCTACTTTGATAGTCATATATTCCACCAGCTATTTGTTAGTGAATAAAAGGTTGGCTGTAAAATTACAAAAACCTTACCAGGCGTCAAGCGGAATCGTGTCAATTGTTGCGACAGGTCAATTCCAACGCCAGGAATAATTCGTTGCGCAATCGCTTACGCAGCACCCTTATTGCGCGCCTATGTTACGCCGAATGCGGGCTGAAAAGGGATGACTTTTGCAAAGGGTGATCACCATCACAAAATCGAGCTATGGCAGAAGGGTCGGATGCGTTAGCACGAAATAAGACCCGATAGATGTTGTACGTTTGTTAGAATACTAGTCGATTTTTTCAGAATGACACTCCGGAACTCAAAATGGCTAAAGATACCGCACCCGACGCAAAAATCGCACAGCTTTCAGAAATGCAGCGCTATGTCACTCAGCATCGTGGAACGGAGCCCCCTTTCTCGGGCGCCTTGCTGCACAACAAACAGGACGGTATCTACCACTGCTTAGTCTGTAACTCCCCCCTGTTTCTCTCTGAAACGAAATATGATTCAGGTTGCGGCTGGCCAAGCTTCTATCAACCCTTCAATGACGATGCGATCCGTTATCTGGAAGATGATTCACACGGTATGCATCGGGTGGAAATTCGTTGTGGCAACTGTGATGCCCATCTTGGCCATGTTTTCCCGGACGGCCCACAACCGAGCGGCGAGCGCTACTGTGTGAACTCCGCTTCGCTGAACTTCACTGATGAGCAGGGCAATCAGCAAGAGGGCTAAGTATGAAACAGGAACTGGAAGCGATGCTGGCGGCAATGACGCCGGAAGTGTATGAGCGATTGTCTACCGCAGTTGAAACCGGTAAATGGCCGGATGGCGTCGCCCTGACGCAAGAGCAGAAGGATAATTGCCTGCAGCTGGTCATGTTGTGGCAGGCGCGCCACAATGACGATCCACAGCATATGACCATCAGCAAAGGTGGGGATATGGTCATGAAGTCGAAAAAACAGCTGAAAGAAGAGTTCGGTATCGAGCCCGATGTCACGCGCATCAACCTGCACTAAAAGCAAAAGGGCTGGTTGCTGCCAGCCCTCATTTTCAGATTAATACCGCGCCTTGCGCTGCCATCTGTGCGAACGCAATGTCGCTATCATCCGGATTCAGGTTCACGCCGCGGCAGCCCTCTTTGACGACCTCAACGTTATAGCCCAGTTCTAACGCATCCAGCACGCTGTACTTGACGCAGTAATCGGTCGCAATGCCCAACATTACTAAATCGCTGATACCACGCTCGCGCAGCCAGCTATCGAGTTCAGTTTTACGGCGGTGGCCATTATCAAAGAAGGCACTGTAGCTATCCACCTCGACATCGCCGCCCTTATGGAACACGGCATCGATCAAAGATCGATCGAGGTCAGGGTGGAAATCCGCACCGACAGAGTTTTCAATACCATGATCGGGCCACCAAATCTGCGCTAAACCGTTTAATTCACCCAAGGTATAAACAGGTTCACCGGAGATTGAGGCGAAGCTGCCGTGATTGGCGGGATGCCAGTCCTGCAAAGCCACCACGCACTCGCCGCGCTCGTGAAACTCACGCGCGTAACGGTTGGCCACGGCCACCGTTTGGTCGCCATCACGTACCGCCATTGGGCCGCCGGGGCAAAAGTCGTTCTGAATATCGATAATTATCAATGCCCGCTTCATTACTTTCGCTCCGTATCAATCTTCGGTCAGTTCGCCGCGTAAATTTTGCTGCATTTTGGCACGAATTTCCGCGCTGGTAAGGTCCTGACTCAATAAAAAGTGCAGTTTTGTTAATGTTGCCTCAACGGTAAGATCAAAACCGCTGATCACGCCGGCGTGTTCCAGGGCATTTCCCGTAGCGTAGCCGCCCATATTCACCTTGCCGGACATACACTGCGTTAGATTAACCACCACAATGCCGCGATCGTTGGCTTGCTGTAGTTCCGAGAGGAACTCGGCATTCTGCGGCGCATTACCCACGCCATAAGATCGCAGAATCAATGCCTTTACTGGTTGACGCAGGAAGTTACGCACTACGTCAGCGGAAATACCCGGATAGATCGTCACGACACCAATGGGCTGCGGCGTAATCGGATGCACAATCAGCGCGCCTTTACCTTGTGGTGCCGGCGGAGTATTCAGTCGACGAATGTGAATTCCAGCTTCGAGTAGCGGTGATAGATTCGGGGAAGCGAAGGCATTAAAGCCATCAGCGTGTGCCTTTGTGGTACGGTTGCCACGGAACAGCGTGTTGTTGAAGAACAGGGCGACTTCACTGATTGGATAATTTGCTGCGACATACAGCGAGTTCAGCAGATTTTGCTGTCCATCGGAACGCAGCTCCGCCAATGGAATTTGCGAACCGGTAACGATGACCGGCTTAGCGAGGTTTTCCAGCATAAATGAGAGCGCCGAAGCGGTGAACGCCATGGTATCGGTGCCATGCAGAATGACAAAACCGTCATAAAGGTCGTAGTTTTGCTGAATATCATTAGCAATCGATTGCCAATCCTGCGGCGTCATGTCCGAGGAGTCCATCAGCGGCTGATATTCATGGATAGTAAAATCGGGCATTTCAGGCCGGTGGAATTCGGGCATGTTTGCCAGCTGCTGCTGTAAATGACCGGAGACCGGAATGTAGCCCTGCGCAGAGCGCTGCATCCCGATGGTGCCGCCTGTGTAGGCTACATAGATATTTTTCTTTTGCATGATGAAACTCAGACTTGCCGTAAAGCGCGCAGTATAAGGGGATTGCGAACGAAAAGCAGCCCGACCAGCGGCCGGGCTGTAAAGATTAGCGTACGTTGCCGCAGTTGAGGCAAAAAGCGTAGCGATTTTGCGGATCGTTGAGATTATTAAGCAAGCCAGGCTGCTGTTTAACCGCGCTCATCACATCAAGCATCGGAGCAGGTAGCCAGACTTTCAACGCTGCGGGCAATACCGCCTGCACCGAAGCGTTCATCTGATTCAGCAATAAATCGAGCATGCCCGGTTCATCCTGATACCAACTCAGTTCCGGTTTCGCGACTTTCGCCAACTCGGCGGCTTTTGCCACGGCGTCGTCAAAGTCTCCCAGCGCATCAACTAAACCATTAGCCTTGGCATCGCTGCCGGTCCAGACGTGGCCTTGTGCAATAGCATTAATTTGCTCAGGCGTTTTATGGCGTGAAGTGGCGACCAAACCAACAAAGTTGCGATAACCATTCTCGATGGTGAGCTGCATCAGCTGTTGTACTTCAGGCGGCAGAGCTTTGGTGGTCGCGACATCCGCCAGTGGTGAAGTCGCGACACCGTCAGTGTGCACGCCAACCGAGCTCAGGCTGTTTTCCACGGTATTAATCACGCCAAAGATACCGATCGAACCGGTAAGCGTGCTCGGTGCCGCCACGATGTAATCGGCAGGTGTGGAAATCCAGTAACCTCCTGAAGCCGCCATACCACCCATAGAAACCACTACCGGTTTGCCGGCATCGTGGGCTGCCGCTAGCTCTTCACGAATCGCTTCTGATGCCGTTACGCTGCCGCCAGGGCTATTAACACGCAGTACAATCGCTTTAATTTTCGGGTCAAGACGCGCATCGCGAATCTGCGATGCAGTGGTATCACCACCGACATTCCCCGCGCTCTCTTCACCGTCCATGATGGCACCGCTAGCGAGGATTACCGCGATGTTCCCATCCTGACTTTGCGGCGGTTGTTTAACGTTATAGTCGTAGATACTTACGCTACGATAATCGTTATTCGCTTTGTCCCAGCCGAACGTTTTGACCAGCTCCTGATCGGCGGCTGCGCGCGTATCAAGCACATCGACTAATTTATTGTTCAGCGCGTATTTTGCCGTATCGCCCTGAACAGCTTGCAGGCCACTAATAATGCCAGCAGCACCAGGGAAGAGCTGATCGGCGGTAATCTGGCGATTGGCTGCAACGGTGTTCAGGTAGTTCTGCCACAACTGACCCACCCAACGGCCGTCGGCATCACGCGCTTCAGGTGACATATCGTCACGCAGGAACGGCTCAACCGCAGATTTATAAGTACCCACGCGGAACACGTGCGAGCTGACTTTCAGCTTATCCAGCAGGCTTTTGTAATACAGGCCGTTAGTCGCGAAACCGTGTAAATCCACCGTGCCTTGTGGCGACAGGTAAACTTTGTTGGCGTAGCTGGCGATGTAGTACTGCGCCTGGCTGTAGCTGTCGCCGACCGCATAAATCGGTTTTCCGGCATCACGGAATTCACGCAGCGCTTTACCGACATATTGCAGCGAAGGTTGATCGCCACCAGCGAAGTCACGTAACTCCAGCACAATACCGGTAATGTTTTTATCGGTTTTCGCCTGGCGAATCGCATCCACCACATCAAACAGTGAGTTCTCCTGCAGGCGATCGCCATTTGCGCCTAACAATTGACGGCTAATACGACTCAGACGATTGCTGACCGAAGGTTTATCGACCAGCACGCCGCTCAGATCGATTTTCAGCGCGCCTTGCTGAACGGGTTCACTGTTGCTGGAACTGGAAACTTGCATCCAAATCCCAACGCCCGCCAGGATCAATACAATAAGAAATAAATTAAGAATAAATTCCCGAATAAAATTCAGCACCCGCCACGTCCAGCGGAACAGACCGGAAATAATTCGCCACAATGTGCGCATAAACTCTCCATATTCACGTAACAGGGCAGCCAGCACGCGGTCTGCCCCGATGTCGGGTTCATCCTAAAGAGCGGCGTGCGAAAAGTCAGCAGGAAATCGCGCCAGACTGTTACAAAAGATCGTGCTGTGCCAGGATTAGCCCACGCTTTTTATTCATGGGAGAAGAATAATGGATGCACTGGACTTATTAGTTAATCGCCGCTCGGCATCGCGTCTGGCAGAACCGGCCCCAGCGGGCGAAGCGCTGCAAAATATTCTGCACGCAGCGTTACGCGCGCCGGATCATGGCACGCTGCAGCCGTGGCGCTTCATCATTATCGAAAATGAAGGGCGCGACCGCTTTGGCAAATTGCTGGAACAAGCCGCACGTGACAGCGATCTTGAGCAGAAAGCCATCGACAAAGCAGCGGCTGCGCCATTTCGCGCGCCGATGATCATCACTGTGGTGGCGCATTGTGAAGAGAACGCCAAAGTACCGCATTGGGAACAGTTGGCTTCTGCCAGTTGCGCGGTGATGGCAATGCAAATGGCCGCCGTGGCACAAGGCTTCAACGGCATCTGGCGCAGCGGTCCCTGGACCGATCATCCATCAGTACGCCAAGCCTTCGGCTGCCGTGAACAGGATGCCATTGTCGGCTTCCTCTATCTGGGCACGCCGCAGTTGAAAGCCAACACTACCGTGGTGGCGCCTGACACGGCGCAGTTTGTCAGTTATTTCTGACAGACAGCAGCAGGCTTTTGCGGCACGTTAAGCGCTGTTGCAGAGATTGCACAGAGCCTGTGCGAAAGATCGAGGTTAGGTCGTGCAGCACTTACCACCCGCGAACAGCCAGGCTAACATAGCGCCTTCTGATCAGCGCATAAGGACGTCGCCATGAGTGAACCTCTTCGTTTAACGCAATACAGCCATGGTGCTGGATGCGGCTGCAAAATTTCGCCGCAGATATTGGAAACCATTCTCCGCAGTGAGTTGACTCCGTTCCACGATCCGCAACTGCTGGTGGGGAATGAAACGCGCGATGATGCTGCGGTATACGATCTGGGTAACGGTACGGCAGTGGTTAGCACCACCGATTTCTTTATGCCGATCGTCGACGATCCTTTTACCTTTGGCCGTATCGCCGCCACTAACGCCATTAGCGATATCTACGCAATGGGCGGAAAACCGATCATGGCGATCGCCATTTTAGGCTGGCCGGTGAATGTGCTAAGTCCGGAAGTGGCGCAGCAAGTGGTCGACGGTGGGCGGGCAGCCTGTCAGGCTGCGGGTATTGCGCTGGCTGGCGGCCATTCGATTGATGCGCCTGAGCCAATTTTCGGCCTGGCCGTGACCGGCATTGTTGATGTGGCGCGCGTGAAAAAGAACAGCGCGGCGCAGGCCGGATGTCAGCTGTTTCTCACCAAACCGCTGGGCATCGGTATCCTCACTACCGCTGAGAAAAAAGGCCTGCTGCGGCCTGAACATCAGGCGCTGGCAGCAGATGTGATGTGTCAGCTAAATAGCGCCGGGGCGGAATTTGCCAAACTTGCTGGCGTTAGCGCCATGACTGATGTGACCGGTTTTGGCTTACTGGGTCACCTCAGCGAAATCTGTCACGGTTCTGGATTGCGAGCCGAGGTGAACGCGGCAAATGTACCGCGTTTAGCGGGTGTTGATGATTATATTGCCGCTGGAGCAGTGCCGGGCGGCACCAGCCGTAATTTCGCCAGTTACGGTGCGCATGTTTCACCAATCGATGATGCCACCCGTGCGCTGCTGTGCGATCCGCAAACGTCCGGCGGCCTGCTGGTGGCGGTTCAACCCAGCGCTATCGAGGCGTTCACGCGCTGTGCCGCTGAAGCAGGCGTGCAAGTTGCGTCGATTGGTGAGCTATTTGCCGCCGAATCTGATCGTCCTTTGATTACCGTAGTTACCTGACGTTAAGGAACGACGCCATCCATGCGTTTGTTTATTGCCGAAAAACCCAGCTTAGCGCGTGCGATTGCCGACGTGTTGCCGAAGCCGCATCGACGCGGCGACGGCTATATTGCCTGTGGGAATGACCAGGTTGTGACCTGGTGTGTCGGGCACCTGCTAGAGCAGGCGCAGCCCGACAGTTATGACAGCCGCTATGCGCGCTGGAATCTGGCCGATTTGCCGATCATTCCGGAAAAGTGGCGCTTGCAGCCGCGTCCCTCGGTGGCGAAGCAACTGAAAGTGATTGAAGGATTGTTGCAGCAAGCCAGTATGGTAGTGCATGCGGGGGACCCCGACCGTGAAGGGCAACTGCTGGTGGATGAAGTGCTGGATTATCTGCAACTCGCGCCAGAAAAACGCCAAACGGTACAGCGTTGCCTGATTAACGATCTCAATCCTTCGGCAGTGGAGCGTGCCGTAGGACGCTTACGTGAGAACCGTGAATTCATTCCACTCTGTGTGTCTGCGCTAGCGCGGTCGCGTGCTGACTGGCTGTATGGCATCAATATGACCCGCGCATGGACCTTGCTGGGGCGTAATGCCGGTTACGATGGCGTGCTGTCGGTCGGCCGTGTACAAACGCCGGTACTGGGTTTGGTGGTGCGGCGTGATGAAGAGATTGAGAACTTTATCCCGAAGGATTACTTCGAAGTCAAAGCGCACATCGTTACGCCAAAAGAAGAACGTTTTGTTGCTAGCTGGGTGCCGAGCGATGCCTGTGAACCCTGGCAGGATGAAGAGGGGCGGCTGCTGCACCGTCCGCTGGCAGATCATGTGCTGGAGCGCATCAATGGCAAACCTGCGCTAGTCACCGGATACAACGATAAACGTGAATCCGATACCGCGCCGCTGCCTTTCTCTCTGTCTGGCCTGCAGATAGAGGCGGGTAAGCGTTATGGCCTCAGTGCGCAGAATGTGCTGGATTGCTGCCAGCGCCTGTACGAAACCCATAAACTGATTACTTACCCACGTTCCGATAGCCGTTATCTGCCCGATGAGCATTTTGCCGGGCGCCATGCAGTATTGAACGCGATTCAGGCCCATCAACCTAATCTGACACCGCCAACGGACTTCAACCCGGATCAGAAGAACCGCTGTTGGGATGATAAAAAAGTCGATGCGCACCACGCCATTATTCCCACCGCGCGCGCCAGTAAGGTTAATCTGACCGAAAATGAAGCCAATATTTACGGCTTGATAGCGCGCCAATATCTCATGCAGTTTTGTCCCGATGCGGTGTTCCGCAAGTGCGTTATTGACCTCGATATTGGCGGCGGCAAGTTTATTGCCAAAGCACGTTTTCTGGCGGAAGCCGGCTGGCGCGCATTATTAGGCAGCAAAGAGCGCGATGAGGAGAATGATGGCACGCCATTGCCGGTGGTAAGTAAAGGCGATGAGTTGCTCTGTGAGCGCGGCGAAGTGCTGGCCAAACAAACGCAACCGCCACGCCCGTTCACTGATGCCACCTTATTATCGGCTATGACCGGCATTGCACGCTTCGTGCAGGATAAAGAATTAAAGAAAGTCCTGCGCGCAACCGATGGTTTAGGTACGGAGGCGACGCGAGCAGGTATTATTGAATTACTGTTTCGCCGCACTTTCCTGGTGAAAAAAGGTCGCTATATTCACTCGACAGAGGCGGGCAGGGCGCTGATTCATGCGTTGCCTGAAATGGCTGCGCGGCCGGATATGACGGCGCAGTGGGAATCGACGCTGACGCGCATCAGTGAAAAATCCTGCCGCTACGATGAGTTTATGCAACCGCTGGTCAGCACCTTAATCGGGTTGATTGGTGAAGCACGCCAGCGTCCGTCGCTACAGGCCTTTCGCGGATTGACTGCGCCTGGGCTAAAAAAGAGAGCTAAACCGAAAACGGCTCGTCGCAAAACCAAGGAGACAGAGTGATGCGTTATGCAATGTTGCTGCTGAGCGGACTGTTGTTATGCAGTACCTCTGCGCTGGCCAACCGCCAGCCGGAGAGTAATCGTATGGGCAATACGGATGTGGTGGTGGATATGCCTGACGAAGTGTGGACGCAGGGCAAAAACAGTCGCCAAAGCGACTGCATGCAGTGCTGTACCTATGAGAATCGTAGCTATTCTGAAGGTGCGGTGGTGAAGGCGGAAGGTGTGCTGTTGCAATGTGGACGGGACGAAAAAGTCTTGGGCACAAATCCACTCATCTGGAAGATCATCAAATAAAAACAGCGTGGCGATTTACCGCCACGCTGTTTCCTCACAGCTTAAACGTCGACCAAACGGGCGCGTGATCAGACGGTTTTTCCATACTGCGAATGTCGTAATCGATACCGCTCTCAATACAACGCGACGCCAGTGGCTGGCTCGCTAACAACAGATCGATGCGTAACCCACGATTATCATCAAAGCCTTTTGAGCGGTAGTCAAACCACGAGAAGCGGTCGTTGGTTGCCGGGAATTTGTCGCGCCAGGTATCAACCAACCCCCACTGCAGTAAGCGATCCATCCATTCACGCTCTTCAGGCAGGAACGAACATTTACCGGTGCGCAGCCAACGCTTGCGACTCTCTTCACCAATGCCGATATCAAAATCGGTGCTGCTGATGTTCATGTCACCCATGATCAACACCGGTTTATCGACGGCTAATTGCTGCTCAAGATAGCTTTGCAGATCGCGATAAAACTTCTCTTTGGCGGGGAATTTGGTGGGGTGGTCGCGGCTTTCTCCTTGTGGGAAATAGCCGTTAATTACGGTGATATCGCCGATCGGGCTGGGGATTTCCGCCATGATCAAACGACGCTGCGCATCTTCTTCATCGCCGGGGAAACCACGGCTCACGCTTATCGGCTCCGCTTTCGTCAGCAGTGCGACACCATAATGACCTTTTTGCCCGTGATAAAATACGTGATAGCCCAGTTTGCTGACGTCCTCGAGCGGGAACATATCGTCATGCACTTTGGTTTCCTGCAAGCCAATAACATCGGGTTGATGCTGCTCAACCAGCGCTTCTAATTGATGAGGACGTGCACGCAAGCCGTTGATGTTGAAAGAGACAAATTTCATTTCGCTGCCATTTCTATCCGCAAAAGTATGGCGGGATGGTAACGAGTTTTTAGGTAAATGTCATGATGTGTAGAGAGAGAAAACAAGGATTAAAGCTGAGAGAGGAGAATATTCGGTGGTGGTGGGAGAAGGATTATTCGACGCGATGCGTCTTACCCTTCGGGCCGCGCTGAAGCGCGTTGTCTCACGTTGTTCGACTCGAACCTTCAGTCGAAGCTTCTCATCCTTCTCACGAAGCAAAATATAAGTTTGGGGATTTAATTGAAGAGGGAGAATATTCGGTGGTGGTGG
>NZ_AKIU01000037.1:0-56473 GCF_000282675.1 Pantoea sp. GM01
GCCGGTCCGTCAGGAATCGCGATTGAGTGAAGGCACCGCGAAGCGGCGGGATGGGCTGGCGCAGGGCCGGGGAGTGCAGAGGGCGCGGCCAGGCGACCTCTGCTCGGTCGCCGCACAACATAGCTGAAACTATTCCAGTCAATGGCGAACGAAAGTCGCTCAGCGCTGAACTAATCGGCATTATGCCATTCATGGCGACCGATGAACCGAATATCAGGTTAATCGATGGTCACCACGCGATTTTCCCGCGAGCTGATAAAGGCGGCATCCAGTACCGCCAATACGTCAATGGCTTGTTTGGCGGTCACCGGCGGTTCGTTACCGTTGCGCACCGCTTCGGCAAAGGCTTCATAGTAGGCGTGATAGGCGCCCTGCTCCGACGGCACAGCTTCGTCGCCCTCTGCGTGGTGTAAAGTGCCCCAACGGTCGCGTTGCTCGAAGCCCCAGTTGGCCAAATCATCCGCTGGGCGCTTACCGGCAAAAATCGCCTGCGCCTGTACATCGGTGCCTTGAGAAAGATAGCTTCCCTTCTCGCCGTAAACGCGCAGCTCACGCGCGACAAGATGATTCACCTTGCTGGATGAAACATAGGAATGGCTGCCATTTTTATGCGTGAGTGTGATGAAGAAGCTGGCGTCGGTTGGACCTTCATCCACCTCAATAATGTCCAGTTGCGCGTAAACGCTGCTTACCGGGCCCAGCAGCCATAACGCCTGATCGACCAAATGACTACCCATATCACGCAGCAAACCGCCGTTGGGGCCGCCTTCCAGCGTTTCCGGTTCGTCGAGATCCATACGATTATGCAAACGCCATACTTTGCCCAGGCGTTGCTGCTCAATCAGTTTCTTCAGCGTCTGGATATCTGCATCAAAGCGGCGGTTGTGATAAACCCCCAGCACCACGCCTTTCTCCTGCGCCGCCGCAGCCAGCTCACGGCCGGTTTTGGCATCCGGCGCAAAGGGTTTATCGGCAATCACCGCCACACCCGCATCGATCGCTTCCAGCACCAACTCACGGCGGGTTTGCGGCGGCGTGGTGATGGTGACGATATCTACACCCGCTGCCAGCATTTCGGTCAGGCTGGCGTAAATCGGCACGTCGGGGAAATCCGCTTTCACTTTCGCAATGGTTGCCGGTGCGCGGGCGACAATCCCCGCCAGCTCAAGCCCTTTTGCTGCCGTGATAAAGGGGGCGTGGAAATTTTTGCCGCCGGTGCCGTAACCCACAATGCCAATTTTCATGCTTGCTCCGTGTGCGTTAAAAGAGAAGTTAATGTCATTACCAATAACATATTAGTAACAACTTAACGCGTTCAGCCACACAAAATTGGCATAAAAATATCATTTTAATAGAAAATGGCTTTACTGTGCCGCCGGGAAATTCCGTTTGATCGGGGCGAATTCTTCCACACTTTTCCCCAACAGACGCTGCGGGCGGAAGTCACTCAGTAATGCACTCGCCGCATCCTTGACCAACTCCTCAGCCACCAGCTTGCCAATCAGCGGCGAAAGCGTGATTCCGCTGTGCGTCACCGCCACATACACGCGCTGATGCGGCGTCACATAACCCAGCGCGGGCAAACCATCTGCAGGTCGCGCACGTTGCCCCACCACGATCTGTTCAATCTGCAACTCGCCAGCATCGTCAAACAACGCGTGATAACGTTCGCGGAACTGCCGGGCGATATCGCTGAGGAGGGATGGTGGTGCGGCGGAATCGGCCAGATGATCCAGCTCCAGCGCTTGCAGCAGCAAACGTCCGCCGCCATCCGGGCGCACGTTAAGTTGCGGCGAGATAAGATTGGCGTGCAGCGACAGCGGTTGCGGCGCGGTACGCACCAGGAAGCTGCAGGCCACCGCGTTGGGTTTGCTGGTATCCAGTAGCGCCAGATTGAGGCCAAGTGAATTCAACAGCTGATTGGCCCAACGCCCGGTGGCCAGCACCAGACGATCGCCCTGCCACTGCTCGCCGTTTTCAAGTTGGAGGGTAACTTGCGTAGCACTCTCGCTGATGCTGATGATGCGCTGTTGCTGATACAGCACCGCGCCATGCGCTTTAGCCTCTGACCATAAACGCGCCAGATAAATCGCGGGATGCAACACCGATTCGCTGGGGAAATGCCACACGCTGCCGCTAATCGCTTGCGCGCGCAGCTCAGGAATATCGCGCAGCACATCAGCTGGCGAAGCTTCACGCGCCGCATAGCCAAGCGACTGCAGCGACGTTGCGCGCTGCAGTAAGCGCTGCTGCGCATCGCCCTGCGCGGCCCACTCCCAGGTGCCACCGGTCTCCAGCCAGCGCAAACCGTTCGGCTGCGCCTGTTGCAGTTTGCGGTGCTCTTCCATTGATAGCGCATTAAGCTGGTGATAACTGTGCGGCTGTTTGCCGTTGGAGTTAACCCAGGCGAACGTGGTGCTGCTGGTTCCTGCACCGATATGCTGCTGTTCGAATATTGTGACTTCAACGCCCTGCAAAGCTAAAGCGCGCGCCACCGCTAAACCGATAACGCCGCCGCCAATAATTGCAATTTTTTGTGCTGTCATAATGGGCTCCCGAATAAAGTGCCAATAGCATAACAGCCCAAACAGATGAGAATTGCGATATCTTAATAAGGATTGTGGCTCAGGTTATAAGAATTTCATCTGAATACCGACATCATAATTATACCGCCGTCAGAATCTTCCCATCAGCGAAATAGGCCAGCAAATTCTCCAGTACATTATTGGTCATTTGCGCACGTGTTTCATGAGTTGCGCTGGCAATATGGGGAGTTAATAGCACATTATCCAATTGACGCAGCGCCGGATTAATAATCGGTTCTTGCGGATAGACATCCAGTGCCGCACCTTTAATGGTTCTCTGCTGTAAGGCAGCGATCAGGTCCGCTTCATTGATGACCGTGCCGCGCGCGATATTGATCAGCACGCCCTCTCTACCCAGCGCTGTCAGTACTTTTGCATCGACTAATTGCAGGTTTTCCGCGCTGCCCGGTAATGCCAGCACCAGAAAATCGCTAAATGCTGCCAGCTGCTCAATGTTGTCGCAACGCTTATAACTTACCTCTTTCGCCGTGCGCGCGGTATAAGCCACCTGCATGCCAAAGGCTTCGGCTCGGCGGGCAATGGCTAATCCAATTGCACCCAAGCCAGCAATACCGATTCTTTTCCCGCTGGCGCGACTGGAGAGCGCTACCGCATTGTTTTCCCAGGCACCCGACTGCGCAAATTGATGGTAAGCCACCAGATTGCGAGAAAATGCCAGCGTCAAAGTCAGAGCTAAATCCGCAACGTCATCGGTGAGGATATCGCGCGTAATACTGATCTGAATATCATGCGCCGCAGCATAATTAAGGTCGATACGATCGGTGCCCACGCCAAATACCGCAATCGCTTTACACTCTGGCAGCTGCTCCAGCAGTGCAGTCTCAACCCCAACGTCGCCACGCGTGACAATCGCCTTAATCGCTGTGCCGTGCCGCGCAATAAATACTGCCGGATCGGGCTGTTCATATAAACGATAGCAGTAAAAATGCTGGGTTAGCTTTTCATCCAGCTGTGGCATCAGCGGCTGAATTATCAAAATGGCAGGTTGTGAAGTTGTCATTATATTTTCCATTAGGTGTATTTATTTGCCACCAGCCTAACGGAGTTATTTATGTTACGGCGCAGCTGTTACTTTTTTCGCTAATACGATCACACTGAAAAGGGGAAATGATAAATCGCGTGGAATGAGAAAAATGACAGTAAGTATCCATGGTTTTGGTAGCGCACAAGGTTTTCTTGCTCGAAATCTTGCCTAATTTTATGGCAACAGGCTCAAATATTAATAAAAATACAAAATCAACGAGGTTAAATTAGTAAGCGAAACTTGTCTAAAGCACTTACTGTCATAGGTAAACCTTGTCGTAAAAGAGAACTAAGATAATCGGTCACACACATTTCAGGATTTTTAAAGCATGCGCGCTGAGCATTCACTGCTTGCAATACCAACGCCTGATTTAAGTCGAAGAGATCCATTATAAACTCGTCAGGGTGAAGGGCTTCAATGTGAAATTCTGTCATCAAATCTGCTGGAAAATCTTTTAAATTCATCGTGACAATGATTTCAGCCTTACCCCTGATAGCGGTCGCTACCACATGGCGGTCATTCGGATCGGGCAGTGTGATGCCTGGAATTAGCGGCTCAAATCCAGATACCATGGCATCCGGAAGCGCTTTATTCATCTACGCCTTAGTACGAGCAAGCTGCTCATAAGTTATTTCAGGTCGATTTGCGCGTAAATTACGCTGCCATTCATTCTGAATAATTGAGGTCCATTTCGGTTGGTAAAGCCCCGTCAAACCAAGACGAATCAATACATCACGCAACGTGGATGGATATAAAACACATGCATCCAACACGACGGCAAAAGGTGAATGGTTCATTAGTAAAAATTAAGTTCCTGGCCCTGGTCAGCCAACGCTTGCATTGCATCATTGCTCTCTTGGGCGCGTTTTTCTTTGAAATTCATAAGATCAGCGAAGAGTACGCGACGATGGCGACCTGTTTTATGGTATGGAATCTGACCTTCTTCTAATAGTTTCACCAGATGTGGACGTGAAACGTTTAAAATATTCGCCGCTTCCTGCGTTGTTAATTCAGCGTGTACAGGAACCACCTGAACTGCATTTCCTACAGCCAATTCACCCAACACCGACATCAGCAGCGTTAGCGCCGACGTAGGAAGTTCGATGTAATGTGTCTCGTTATGCACATCCTGAATGGATATTTTTTGCGTTTCCAGTTTGGTGGAAAGATAAGTCGCGAGATCCCTCTGCCCACGCAAAGCAGCCTCAATCTCCTTCGGAGCCGGGAGGCTCACGTTATCCAGAATTGAGTTTTTCATAAGTTTTCCAACTAGCAGTGAGTGATTAACACGGGTTTTAATGAGCGAATAGTAATCGAAACAAACGAAAAAAACAATATTCGAAATAAACGAAAAGAACCGATACCGATCACAACGTGAAGCAGCTCAGATTTAAGTCAATCCTACCCGTGGGGTGTTCTAAATCTTTCGACCACGCGGCGCCCGCTGGCGAACTCACCTTACGCAGTCTACGGTTAATCAAAAAGCATAAAAATTTCACCAACCATGGATAGCCACGATGACCGCCCATGTCGATACCACAGCACATCAGGAAAGCGAACTTCTTCAGCTGCAGCAAAATTTACAGGCACATCTTGAGCATTTGTTGCCTGCGGGTCAGCCTGCCGATCGCGTGCGTGCCGCCATGCGGGCCGGGACTTTGGCGCAGGGCAAACGCATTCGACCTTTATTACTGATGCTGGCCGCGCACGACATGGGGTGCGAGCTGACTCAACATGGTCTTCTCGATCTCGCCTGCGCGGTAGAGATGGTGCACGCTGCATCGCTGATTCTTGATGATATTCCATCAATGGATAACGCGCAGATGCGGCGTGGTCGCCCCACCGTGCATCGCGAATTTGGTGAAAACGTGGCGATTCTGGCGGCCGTCGCCCTGCTTAGCCGCGCTTTTGAAGTGATTGCGATTGCACCCGGTTTGCTCGCGCAGCACAAATCCGAGGCGATTGCTGAACTCTCCTCCGCCGTTGGCCTGCAAGGATTGGTGCAAGGGCAATTTCAGGATCTGCATGAAGGCGCGCAGAGCCGCAGCCCGGAAGCCATCGCGCTAACCAATGAATTGAAGACCAGCGTGCTGTTTCGCGCCACGCTGCAAATGGCGGCGATTGCCGCTGATGCTGCGCCGCAGGTGCGGCAACGTCTCAGCCTCATCGCTCAGGATTTGGGTCAAGCTTTTCAGTTGCTCGACGATCTCACCGATGGCTGCAAACACACTGGAAAAGATGTGAATCAGGATCAGGGCAAATCCACCCTCGTACAAATGCTTGGTGCTGATGGTGCGGAACGCCGCCTGCGCGATCACCTGCGCAGCGCTGATGCGCATCTCGCCAGCGCCTGCCATCGCGGCATCGCCACTCGCCAATATATGCACGCCCTGTTTAATCAACAGCTGGCGATGTTCAACTGAGCGCGGCTCCGCCCGTGGGCCACTTTGCGGTGATTGCACCGCCGCTTTACAGCCACTTTCACGCCTTGCAGGCGCTGGCACAAACGTTGCTGGCGCGCGGCCATCGCATCACGTTTATTCAACAAGCCGATGCGCGCACCTTGCTCAGCGACGAACGTATTGATTTTGTTGCCGTCGGGCAGCAGACGCATCCTGCCGGATCGCTGGCGCCGGTGTTGCATCGCCTGGCGTCGCCGGGCGGCTTATCGCTGTTTCGCGTGATCAGGGATCTTGCCAGCACTACCGACATGCTGTGCCGCGAGCTACCGGCAGTATTAAAGGCATTAAAGATTGATGGTGTGATCGCGGATGAAATGGAGGCGGCGGGAGGTTTGGTCGCGGAGGCTTCACGTCTGCCGTTTGTGTCGGTGGCCTGCGCGTTGCCGGTCAATCGTGAAGCCGGCATTCCACTGGCGGTCATGCCCTTTCGCTTTGCCCAGGACGAGAAAGCGCTGAAACGTTTCCAGGCCAGCAGCGATATCTATGATCGTATTATGCGGCGTCACGGCGAGGTGATCCGCAAACATGCACGCGCGTTTAACTTAACCGAGCGCAGCGGTTTGCATCAGTGCCTGTCGCCGCTGGCGCAAATTAGCCAGATGGTGCCCGCGTTTGATTTTCCGCGTCAACATTTGCCGGCCTGTTTTCATGCGGTGGGCCCGCTGCGCGCCCCGATTTCGCCTGCCCCGCTCAATGCGCCCTGGCCAGCGCTGCGCCAGCCGGTGGTGTATGCCTCGCTTGGTACGCTGCAGGGCCACCGTATGCGGCTGTTTGTGCGTCTGGCACAGGCGTGCCGCCAGCAGCGGCTGTCGTTGGTGATCGCCCATTGCGGTGGCCTGAATGCGCATCAGGTGCACCAACTTGAGTTGGCCGGTGCCGCGTGGGTGACCGATTTCGTCGATCAGCGCGCGGCACTGCAGCATGCGCAGCTGTTTATCACTCATGCTGGCTTGAATAGCGCGCTGGAAGCACTCGAGTGCGGCACGCCAATGCTGGCGCTGCCGATAGCCTTTGACCAGCCCGGCGTGGCGGCGCGCATTGAGTGGCACGGCGTGGGCCGCCGCGCTTCACGTTTCAGCCGCGTCCCGCAACTGGAACGTCATTTACACCAGCTGCTAAACGACGAGCGCTATGTGCTACGCATGTCCGCGATTCAGGCGCAGCTGCAGCGCGCAGGCGGCTGTCATCGTGCGGCGGATATCGTCGAGCAAGCGTTATGCCAGCAACAAGTTGTGCTCGCGGAGGCCACCTAATGCGTACGCAGTATGATGTGATTCTGGTCGGCGCCGGACTGGCGAATGGCCTGATTGCGCTGCGCCTGCGCCAGCTGCAACCGCAACTGACTTGCCTGCTACTGGAGAGCAACGCGCATCCGGCGGGAAATCATACCTGGTCCTTTCATCGCAGCGATCTCACTGCTGAACAGCTGAATTGGCTGGAACCGCTGATTTCCGTGCGCTGGCCGGGTTATCAGGTCCGTTTTCCCACGCTGCGTCGTACCTTGCATGGTGAGTATTGTTCGATTTTCTCAAGCGATTTTGCTCGCCAGCTGAAAGACGTCATTGGCGACGATCTGTGGTGTAACGCGCCGGTAAGCGTGGTTTCACCTACGCAGGTGACGCTGGCAGATGGCCGCGAACTTCATGCGCAGGTGGTGATCGATGGTCGCGGCTTGCAGTCAACGCCGCATCTTCAGCTGGGTTATCAGGTGTTTGTCGGACAAGAGTGGCAGCTGGCACAGCCGCATGGTTTGCAGCAGCCAATATTGATGGATGCCACCGTCGACCAGCAAGCGGGCTACCGTTTCGTCTACACGCTGCCGCTCAGCGCCGACCGCCTATTGATTGAAGACACCTACTACGTTAATCAACCCACGCTGGACGAAAACGGTGTACGCCAACATCTCGCCGACTATGCCGCGCAGCAAGGCTGGAAGCTCAGCATGCTGCTGCGTGAAGAGCATGGCGTGTTACCCATTACCTTAAGCGGTGATATCGACCGGTTTTGGCAGCAACAGCGCGACCAGCCCAGCAGCGGGCTGCGTGCCGGATTATTTCACGCCACCACTGGCTATTCATTGCCGTCAGCGGTCGCGCTGGCAGAGCGGGTTGCCCGCAGCTTGCCCGGCGACGCCAGCACGATCAGCCAGCAGATCGAACGCTTTGCGCGTCAGCAGTGGCGCGATCAGCGCTTTTTCCGACTGCTGAATCGCATGCTGTTTCTCGCCGGACGTCCCGAGCAGCGCTGGCGCGTGATGCAACGTTTCTACCGGCTCGACGCCGGACTGATTAGCCGCTTTTACGCCGGGCGACTGCGCCTGCGCGACAAAGCACGAATTTTATCCGGCAAACCGCCGGTGCCTATCGGCGAAGCGCTGCGCGCGCTATTGATGACTTCAGGTAATACAGGGAAGAAAAAATGAAACGCACTTACGTGATTGGCGCAGGCTTTGGTGGCCTGGCGCTGGCGATTCGCCTGCAAGCCGCGGGCGTGCCGACAACCTTGCTGGAGCAGCGCGATAAACCGGGCGGACGCGCTTATGTGTTTGAGGATGAAGGTTTTACCTTCGATGCCGGGCCAACGGTGATCACCGATCCCAGCGCCATTGAAGAGTTGTTCACGCTGGCAGGAAAATCGCTCAGTGATTACGTCGAACTGATGCCGGTGACACCGTTCTATCGCCTGTGCTGGGAAGATGGTAAACAACTCGATTACGATAACAATCAGCCGCTGCTCGAGCAGCAGATTGCCACGTTCAACCAGCAGGATGTCGCTGGCTATCGCCAGTTTCTCGCCTATTCGCGCGAGGTGTTTAAAGAGGGTTATCTGAAACTCGGCACGGTGCCGTTTTTGCATATTCGCGACATGCTGCGCGTCGCCCCGCAGCTGGGTCGTTTGCAGGCCTGGCGCAGCGTTTACAGCATGGTAGCGAAATTTATTCAGGACGATCACCTGCGCCAGGCCTTTTCCTTTCACTCATTGCTGGTCGGCGGTAATCCTTTTGCAACCTCATCGATCTATACCTTAATCCATGCGCTGGAGCGTGAATGGGGCGTGTGGTTTCCGCGCGGAGGCACCGGCGCGCTGGTCAAAGGCATGGCGCGACTGTTTGAAGATCTCGGCGGCGAACTGCTGCTGAATGCCGAAGTCAGCCAGCTTGAAACCACAGGTGAGCGGATTAGCGGTGTTGAGCTCAAGGATGGCAGACGTTTCGCCGCCGCCGCCGTGGCCTCAAATGCCGATGTGGTCCATACCTACGACACGCTGCTGCGCCAGCATCCGCACGCCCGCAAGCGGGCGACCTCGCTGAAGCGTAAGCGTATGAGCAACTCGCTGTTTGTACTCTATTTTGGCCTAAATCAGCCTCATACGCAGCTCGCGCATCACACGGTGTGTTTTGGTCCGCGCTACCGCGAGTTGATCGATGAAATTTTTAACAGCAACGAGCTGGCAGAGGATTTTTCGCTCTATTTACACGCGCCCTGCAGCAGCGATCCTTCGCTGGCACCGCCGGGCTGCGGCAGCTTTTATGTGTTAGCGCCGGTGCCGCATCTCGGCACCGCTGACATCGACTGGCAACAGGAAGGACCGCGCTTGCGCGATCGAATTTTTGCTTATCTGGAGCAGCACTATATGCCGGGACTACGTCAGCAATTGGTGACACACCGCATGTTTACCCCGTTTGATTTTCGCGACACGCTGCATGCCCATCACGGTTCGGCGTTTTCGCTGGAACCGATTTTGACGCAAAGCGCCTGGTTCCGTCCGCACAATCGTGATGCTGATATCAGCAATCTTTATTTGGTTGGCGCGGGCACGCATCCCGGCGCGGGCGTGCCGGGTGTGATTGGATCGGCCAAGGCCACCGCCCAGCTAATGCTGGAGGATCGCCACCAATGAACCGTCAGCCACTCCTTGAGCAAGTCACGCAAACCATGGCGGTAGGTTCGAAGAGTTTCGCCACCGCCGCAAAATTATTCGATGCGCCAACGCGCCGCAGCACGCTGATGCTGTATGCGTGGTGCCGCCACTGCGATGATGTGATTGATGGACAAACGCTAGGCGAAGGGGGCACGCAACACCCGGTGGAGGATGCGCAGGCACGCATGCACCATCTGCAGATTGAAACGCGTCGCGCCTACAGCGGTGCCCACATGGATGAACCGGCGTTTAAGGCTTTTCAGGAGGTGGCGATCATCCACCAGTTGCCTCAGCAGCTGGCGTTTGATCATCTGGAAGGTTTCGCCATGGATGCGCGCGATGAACACTACGCAACCTTCGATGACACGCTGCGCTACTGCTACCACGTCGCGGGCGTCGTCGGCTTGATGATGGCCCGCGTGATGGGCGTTCGCGATGAAGCGGTGCTGGATCACGCCTGCGATTTAGGGCTGGCATTTCAGCTTACTAACATTGCTCGCGATATCGTGGAAGATGCGCAAAACGGCCGCTGCTATCTGCCGCAAACCTGGCTCGAGCAGGCTGGATTACGTGCCGAAATGCTTGGCGATCCGCAACATCGTACCGCGCTGGCATTGCTGGCGGCGCGCTTAGTGGCGGAAGCGGAACCTTACTATCATTCGGCACGATCCGGCTTGCCGGGTTTGCCGCTGCGTTCGGCGTGGGCCATTGCCACCGCACACGGCGTTTATCGCGAAATTGGGGTAAAAGTTCAGCAGGCCGGTGCGCACGCCTGGGATGCTCGGCAGCGCACCAGCCGGGCGGAAAAACTGGCGCTGCTGGTGAAAGGCGCGGGTTCCGCCATTACTTCACGCGTGGCTCGTCCTGAGCCGCGTCCGGCTGATTTGTGGCAACGTCCTCGTTGAGTTTGCGTCCGTGGCGCTGCCGCAGCGTGGCCTGTAGCTTGTTAAGCGACGGCGCATACAGGAAGCCAAATGATACGCAGCCTTCACGTCCACGTACCGCATGATGCATGCGGTGCGCCATGTACAGGCGCTTGAGATAGCCTTTACGCGGGATGTAGCGAAACGGCCAGCGTTGATGTACCAGACCATCGTGCACCATGAAATAGAGCGCGCCGTAAGTGGTCATCCCAGCGCCAATCCACTGCAGTGGCCACAAGCCCTGCACACCGACATAAATCAGCACAATCGCCAGCACTGCAAATACCACTGCGTAGAGATCGTTAAGCTCAAACTTACCGCTGTGCGGTTCGTGGTGTGATTCATGCCAACCCCATCCCCAACCGTGCATGATGTATTTATGCGAGAGCGCCGCGACGATTTCCATCACCATCACGGTCGCTAACAGAATAAGCGCGTTCCATAACCAGAGCATTGTTCGTCCATTTGTGGAAAAAGGGGGAAATACTAAAGGTGGACGCGGATAGCGGATGGCGCAAGGTAAGATGATTGAGTTTTTCAGGTTTATGGGAGGCGCGCATTGAAGTATCAGCAAACATCACACATACTCATCACACATGTTTATACACGTGTAATGTACACGGGGAAATTATGCCATCTACAACTGTAAGACAAAAAAAAACAGTCAGTGTGACACTTGAACCCACTTTGCTTGAACAAGCGAGAGAAGCTGGCCTTAATCTATCAGCAATTCTCTCCCGAGCTTTGCAACATGAGATCCGAGCAACAGAAGCAGAAAGATGGAAGCGTGAAAATAGCGAAGGTTTACAAGAGTTGAACCGCATCACTGAAGAACATGGATTATTGTCGGATGAATACAGGACGTTTTAGCAATGCAATATTTCATTTATCGCAACACCAACAAGAATAGCGAATACCCTTTTTTGATAGATGCCCAAAGCGAGATTATCGGCGAGCTGGCCTCGCGAATCGTTATTCCACTTTATCCCGTTAATCTATTCAAAAAAAACCAGGTGAAGCGACTCAATCCGGTGATTACTGTTGAAGGTGAGGAATACTTAGTCATGACCCACGAAATGGCAAGCGTACGCGAATCACTTCTCGGCGATCAAGTTATGGATGCGCATGTTTATCGACAGCGCATTAAAGATTCGATTGATTTTATCTTCGATGGGTTCTGAGAACTTTACATCAGCACATCCCCTCGTTAGTATTGCCCTCCTTTCAGCGGCCTGCCGCCGCTGCGTAAGCGTTAACGTCAACCAACGCACCATATGCAGACCTGGTCTGCCTCATTGCTATGGTGCGAAAATATGACCCATACCGCTTTATCTGCGAATCCTGCCCTACGTCGTTCTGGTTTTTTCCTTTTTTTGCTGCTGCTGACGGCGGCCAATTTGCGCACGCCGATTACGGCGGTCGGTCCGGTGCTGGAAAATATTCGTCTGACGTTTGGCCTGAGCGCCAGCGCGGCGGGGGTGATTAACTTCTTACCGCTGCTGATGTTTGCCACCTTAGCGCCACCGGCTGCGTGGTTCGGCAATCGTTTTGGTCTGGAGCGCAGTTTATGGGGCGCGTTGCTGCTGATTACGCTGGGATCGGTGCTGCGCATTAGCGGCAGTGAAAATGCCCTGTGGGCCGGCACCGTAATTCTCAGCTCCGGTATTGCTGCCGCCAATGTGCTTCTGCCGCCGCTAATTAAGCGTGATTTCACCGAGCATACCGCGCGTTATATTGGGCTGTATGCAATGACCATGGCGATTACCGCCAGTATCGCGTCTGGCGTTGTCGTGCCGCTGGCAGAGTTGAGCAGCGCAGGCTGGCGTCTTTCGCTGGCGGTATGGCTGATTCCGGCGATAGTCGCGCTGCTCGCCTGGCTGCCGTATTTGAGAAAGCCCGCCACTCAGAAAAAAGGTACAGCCAGCGCCGCTCCCACGCGATCGCCCTGGCGCGCCGCATTAGGCTGGCAGGTTTCCCTGTTTATGGCTTGCCAATCGCTGGTGTTTTACACCTTAATTGGCTGGTTCACCCCTTTCGCGCAAGACAGC
The DNA here is from genome assembly GCF_000282675.1 of Pantoea sp. GM01. Classification (NCBI taxonomy): domain Bacteria; kingdom Pseudomonadati; phylum Pseudomonadota; class Gammaproteobacteria; order Enterobacterales; family Erwiniaceae; genus Pantoea; species Pantoea sp. GM01. The sequence continues at coordinate 12,985 of NZ_AKIU01000037.1, forward strand.
GGCATCAGTCAACTGGAAGCCGGCGGCATGCTGTTTGTGTATCAGATAGTGGCGATCGTTTCGAATCTGGCCTGCATGAGCGCCTTGAAGAGAATGCGCGATCAGCGCGTAATCGGTTTTCTCGCGTCACTGGCAATCTTTGCGGCCGTAGCAGGGTTGCTGCTTGCGCCGAACTACGCGCTAATGTGGCTGATTCTGGCGGGGCTGGGGGCGGGAGCGTCAATGGTGATTTGCCTGACGCTGTTTAATCTGCGCACTGGTGATCATCTGCAGGCCGCGAAATTATCGGGCATGGCGCAATGCGTCGGTTATGGATTGGCGGCGCTCGGACCGTTGTGCTTTGGCCTGCTGCATGACGTCAGCGGCAGCTGGCAGTGGCCGCTAATGTTGCTATTAGTGATTGCGGCGTTGCAGATGGTGGTGGCTACGCTGGCGGGCCGCGCGCGGGTTATTTAACGTGGAACTCATTCAGCGTGGCGGTGGTGAGCGCATCTTGCTCAGTGGCACTCAATAACGAATCCAGTAAACCGGGAAAACGCGCGTCGAGATCGTCGCGTCGCAGCGACAGCAGGTTTTCCCGGCCGGACGGTTTCTGCCAGATAATGCCGCCCTCGCGCAGCACGCGCCAGTGATGGGTCAAGGTCGATTTCGATACGCCTTTCAGCAGCGACCCGCAGGTATGTTCACCGCCATCCGCCAGAATGCTGACTACCGTCATGCGCATCGGATTGCCCAATGCCGCCAGTACATTTTCCAGACGAATATCAGCGCGCGGTGGGTGATTTTCCAGCATGGCTTGCCTCTCAATGGTTCGTATAAGTACGAATTATCAGGCAGGCGCTGGAGGAAGTACAGCACACGGCGAGCGCAAACCCGCCGTGTATTGCACCTTACTGGCTAAGGGTTTGCTTGAGTGCCGCAATCGAGGAGGTGATGCCGGCGTCCACCGACATGGTAAGATCTTCCATCTCCAGCGATACCCAATCGTTATAGCCCATCATGCGCACCACCGAGAAGAACTCCTTCCACCACTGCAGATCCTGGCCGCAGCCCACTGCAACATAGTTCCACGCACGGTTGGCAACGTCTTCCACCGGTTTGGTTTCCAGTAAGCCGTTAATGTTCACCAGCCCACGTTCCAGTCGCACATCCTTGCCGTGGCAGTGATGAATCGCCGGGCCGAGCGCGCGCGCGGCAGCAATCGGATCGGCTCCCATCCACAGCAGATGGCTGGGATCGAGATTCAGCCCGACTATATCGCCTACCGCATTACGCAGACGGAACAGGGTTTCCGGATTCCACACCAGCATCGAGCTGAAGTTTTCAAGTGCAAACTTTTCGACGCCGCTGGCTTTGGCACGTTCCACCAGCCCTTGCCAGTAAGGAATTGCCACTTCATTCCACTGATAATCGAGGCAGTTTTTCAGCGTGGGCGGCCAGCTTACGGTGTAGGTGATCCAGTTGGGAATGGTGTCATGCGGGCTAGCGGGCGGCAGGCCACTCATCATGACGATTTTCTTCACGCCCAATTCACCGGCCAAAACCAGCGCGTTTTCCGTATCGCGCTTGTGCTTATTGCCCAACTCGCCCGGATCGAGCGGATTTCCCGACACATTCAGCGCTGCAATTGACATGCCGCGACTCTCCAGCGCCTGCAGCAACTGCTGCCGTTGCGTCGCGCTCCCCAGCAGCGCTTCGGTGCGCAGATGCGGCGCCGGGGACCAGCCACCGGTGGTCATTTCAACGCCGTAAACCCCCAGCTCCAGCAGTTTATCCAGCATCTGTTCAAACGGCAGATGACCCAGGCTATCGGTACAAAAAGAGAGTTTCATGGCATTCCTTATTCGTAATTAACCCAGCTCGCGCCGTTATCCGCAGACCGCACGCAGTTTTCGATCCAGCGCACACCTTCAATCCCGGCGTTGATGTCCGGATAGATCAGGTTATCGAGCGTCTGTTGGTCGCCGCGTTGCGTGGCGCTGATGGCGATGGCAAATTTGAGATAGATATTGGCCCAGGATTCCGCCAGCCCTTCGGTATGCAGCGCCCCGAGACGTTCATCAGCCAGGGCGCTTTCGTGCAGATACGGCATGCCGTGATGCATAATTTGATTCGGTTGGCCCTGCACTTCATACTTCAGCTCGCCCGGGTTGTAATCGCTCCACTCCAGGCTGGCACGCGAACCAATCACCCGAATGCTTTGGCTGTCCATCGAACCGGCGTTGATGGAGGACGCCCACATGCGCCCTACCGCACCGTTGTCGTAATGCATCAACACCATCGCGTTATCTTCCAGCGGCGCACGTGACGGAATAAAGCTCTGGCGATCGCACAGCAGCGATTTCACTTTCAGCTGCGGCAGCACCAGCTGTGAGATGTAGAAGGTGTGAGTAGAGATATCCCCAAGTACAAACGAAGGTCCGGCAATTTTGGGATCGACCCGCCATTTCTGCGCTTCGCTGAACTTGTCGGCGCTGTCATTGGCGCTAAAGCCGTGGGTGTATTGCAACTCCACCATGCGCACATCACCAATTTCGCCATTAGCGATCATCGCGCGCATCTGCATCAGCAGCGGATGGCCAGAGAATCCGTACGTCACGCCAACGATCAAGCCTTTCGTCGCGGCCAGTTGTTTGATTTCCTGCGCTTCGGCACAGGTGAAAAACAGCGGCTTCTCGCAAATCACGTGAATACCAGCATTCAGAGCGGCTTTGGTGATTTCATAGTGAGTGCCATTTGGCGTGGCAATCGATACCACTTCCACGCCATCTTCCCGCTTCGCCTCTTCGGCCAGCAGTTGCTGATAATTGTCGTAGCAGCGTTCTGCCGCCAAACCGAGATTGACGCCAAAATCGCGACCGCGCTCGGCATCAATATCAAACGCGCTCGCCACCATTTGATAGGCGGTGTTATCACGCAGGGCGCCAGAACGGTGTTTATAGCCAACCTGGCTTAGGCGACCGCCGCCGATCATGGCCCAGCGCAATGGACGTGGGATACTCTTTTCACCGTTGAGCATAACAACTCCTGTTAATTTTGCACCCGGGTGCAAAATGAGTGGCAGTAAGATTCGAGGGTATTTATTCTGCTAACATTAACTTTGTTACCGGGTGCAAAAAAGCCTGCACTCATGAGTATAAACGCCATTTTTTCGCGTTAAACTGAGCGAAATGTCTGCGATATTGACTTTCCCGTCAATCTGGCAAAGTGCAAATCAGCGAAATCGATCACAAAATCTTAGTGCAATGCACCCGATTGCAAAAAATGTTGCAATCGGGTGCATTGATCAAACATAATCGCAACATCATAAAAACAAGATTATTTGTCGCGCTTTGCGCCAAATGCGTGCGCTCAGGTGTTTATTTTCCGTTGGCTTTAACGTTCAATGCTGGGGGTCTTCCGCTAATACCCCTACGCAGGTGCTATGAGTAAACCAACCGAAAAATCACATAAAGCCACCGCCAGCGACGTTGCGCGATTGGCAGGCGTCTCGAAATGGACGGTCTCGCGCGCTTTTACGCCGGGCGCGTCAATTTCTGACAAAGCGCGCGAACGCGTCATGGCCATTGCCAGCGAGCTGGGCTATCGCCCTAACCTGCTGGCACGCAGCCTGTCGCAAAAGAAGACACATATTATTGGCGTGGTGATCGACGAGCTAAAAAATCCGCACACCATGCTGATGCTCGACACTGTCACCCGCCAGCTGCAACAGCGCGGTTATATGGCGCTGCTGTTGAATATCGGCAGCGGCGAAAATTATCGCGCAGTGCTTTCGCTGGCCGACCAGTTACAGGTTGATGGCATGCTGTTTCTCGGCACGGTGCTGAGTGATGAATTAATCGCCGTTGCGCGCGAGATGCACCACATTCCGTTAGTGCAGGTGTGCCGTAACAATGATGAGCCTGGCATTGAAGTGGTCAGCATTGATGGCTTACATGCGGGCAAAAAGCTGGGTGAACTGCTGCTGGCACAGGGTTATACGCGCATCGGTTACATGATGGGACCCGCCACCAGAAGCCACCACACGTTGCGTCTGGAGGGCCTTCAGCTCGCGCTGAACGATGCAGGCTTGCAGCTCGACGTGTTGCTGACGGCAGGCGCTTATGCCCGCGAGTGTAGCTATACGGCGTTAACCGATTACCTAAATGCGCAAGCGCCCGATCAGCGCATCGAAGCGCTATTTTGTGAAAACGATGTGCTGGCACTCGGTGCATTAGCCGCACTGCGCGAAGGTGCAGGCAATAAATTTATGGCGGTGGTGGGCTTTGATGACATCGATGAAGCCAGTCTGCCGAGCTGGCAGCTCACCAGCTTCAGCCAGCGTATTGATTTGATCATCACAGAAGCCTTAAACCGGCTGATTGATGGACGTGCCACTCCAGGTGGCGTTTGGTCTCAGGGAGAATTGCGTGTTCGTCGCTCTCACCTGAAGCCGTGAGGTAACAAGGAGGAGAGATGAAGTTGTCGTTGCATGGCGTGTCTGTTTGGTACAGCAATGCCGTCACTCAGTTACGCATCGCCCATGAAACGGGCTTTAGCGGATTAGAAATCCTGCCAGAACATCTGTATCGCTATCTGGATAACGGTGGCAGCTATGCCGCCTACCGCGATTTGATGGCGAAATACAGCATCGAGATTACCTGCATCAATGCACTGAAACGCATTGGTCGCCATGAGCCACAAGCGCGAGCCGAGCTGCTGCGCGAAGCGGAAAAAATCTGCCAGGCCGCTGTGGAGCTGCGTTGTCCAGTGGTGCAAATCATGGCGCTGACCGAACTTGATCACCTGACTAATGCCGAGCGCGATGCCATCCTGCTGGACAACATCTCCGCGATTGCCGATATCGGTGCGCCGCTCGGCATCAAATTCCAGATTGAAGTCGTGGCGTTCACCGCGTTCAACTCACTGCAGCACGCGCTCGATCTGATCAAACAGAGCGGCAAAGATAACCTGGGTGTGGTAGTGGATTTCTGGCATCTGCATGCGGGCGGCGCTACCACGCCAGCGGAAGTGGCGCGCATGGATAAAGATCTGATTTACGGCGTGCATTTCTGCGATGGCCGCGCGGCTAAACCGGGCGAGGCCTGGGACGAATGGGTGCAACGTAACTATGCGCCGGGTGAAGGCGATGTGGATATTGCCGCCTGGGTCGAAGCTGTGAAGGCTACCGGATACGATGGCGTCTGGTCGCCAGAATTATTAAGCCCGCATAACTGGGAAGATGACCTGTGGGATATTTCCCGTCACTGCATTGATGATATGAATAAATATATTAATTAACAGAAAGGGAGCCCGATTAACGGGTTTCCCATGAAGCTTATTTGCCATGGCGCGGAAAACCTCCAGCCTGATAAATAGCGCGTTGGCCCTATTGCAACGCGCGATGCGTATTTTAATACCTTCTGCCAAAAAATAATAACGAACGTGGATTCGTCGATGACGCCTGAGCGCTATTTGCATTGGGCATCACTGCGTCTGTCAGTTTAGAACGTCGTGCTCTGTAAATAATAATCTGTGGTGTCCATCTGAGGATGGAATGATTAAGGGATAAGAAGTATGAACCGAAGAGAAGCGCTCTTTTCACTCAGCGGCATTGTTGCATCGCTCGCCGTCGCGCCGCAGCTGCGCGCCAAAGAGCTGCATAACGTCCCGCTGGAGACCCAACTCAGCTCCGATCACTTGCCCCAGCCGGCATGGCGAGACGGCTATCAGGTACTCACCAACCCATTGGATCGACAAAACCTGGCGGCCATTTTTGATCGTCTGATCCCCGCCGATGATCTTGGCCCATCCGCCAGTGAAGCGGGCGCGATTGAATTCCTCGATAACCAATTAGCGGGTGATTATGGTTCTGGCGCAGCGCTCTATTTACAGGCGCCGCTGCACCCGGAAAATGAAGAAGCATTGATGGGCAGCCCGCAATTTCTCACGCCACCGAAAGCGCGCTATTTAACCGGCTTAGCGGCGCTGGAAAAGTGGGCACAGCAACATCATCAGGCCTCACTGCATACCTTATCTGCGCAGCAGATCGATGAATTTCTGACAAAGATGGAAGACGGCAAAATTGATTTAGGAGCAGACGTTAATAGCCAGGCGCTGTTTGAATTAATGCTGCAAAACGCGCGTGAAAGCTATTTGGCCGATCCGATTTATGGCGGTAATAAAAATATGGTGGGCTGGAAGATGATCGGTTTTCCCGGTGCGCGCTATGACTATCGTCCTTATATCGAACGCCGTAACGAAAATCTGGCACTTATTCCCGTCAGTCTGATTCCTAACGATTAAATAGCCGGAGCTGAGTTAATGTCACTAGTAAGAAATAAAGCTGACGTGGTGATCGTCGGCCTGGGTTGGGCCGGTTCGGTGATGGCGGAAGAGCTAACCCGTGCGGGACTCAATGTGGTTGCCATTGAGCGCGGAGCCTGGCGTGATACCTCGACCGATTTCCCGGTCGCCATTGATGCCGACGAACTGCGTTTTCATACCCGCCGTAAAATTTTGCAGCCCATGAGCGTGGAAACCACCACCTTCCGTAACCGCAGCGATCAGCTCGCCGCCCCGGTGCGTAACTGGTCAGCGTTCCAGTTTGGCTGGAACGTCGGCGGCGCAGGTACACATTGGGCTGGCATGTCATGGCGTTTTACGCCGTGGGATTTTGAAGTGGCAAAGCAAACCCGCGAGCGCTATGGCGTTAAAAAGATGCAGGACTTGCAGTTGCAGGACTGGGGCGTGACCTACGACGACATGGCGCCGTTTTACGATCGCTTTGAGCGTATTGCCGGGACGTCTGGTATCGCCGGCAATCTCAACGGTCAGTTGCAGAAAGGCGGCAACGTGTTTGAAGGACCGCGCTCGCGCGACTATCCGACGCCACCGCTGAAAGATACGCACTGGATGAGCAAATACCGCAAAACCACCGAGAGCATGGGTTATCACCCCTTCACCATCCCTGCAGGTAATCTCTCTCAGGCTTACGTGAATCCACTCGGCGTCAGTATGGGCCCGTGCACCTATTGCGGCTTCTGCGACTTCCACGGCTGCGGCAACTTCTCCAAATCATCACCACAAGCGTGCATCCTGCCGGTGCTGATGCGCCGCCCGAACTTCACGCTGCTGACCGAAACCGAAGTGCTACACGCGGTGAAACATGACGATGGCAAAACGGTAAAAGGCGTTAAATTCATCACGCAGGATGGCGTGGAAGGCTTCCAGCCAGCCGATATCGTCTGCATCACTGCTTATCAGATGGATAACGTGCGCCTGATGCTGCTCTCCGGCGTAGGCGAGCAATACAATCCGCTGACCGGTCGCGGCACCATTGGCCGAAACTACAACTATCAAACCTGCTCCACGGTCACCGGTTACTTCGATAACGAATATATGAACCCGTTCATCGGCGGCGGCGCGCTTGCGGTGCAAATCGATGATTTCAACGGCGATAACTTCGATCACAGCGAACTCGATTTCATTGGCGGCGCGGGCATCATGGGCTTCTCCACCAACGGCCGTCCGATTCAGAACATGAATAGCCTGCGTCCTGGCACCAGGCGTTGGGGCAGCGAGTGGAAAGCGGGCTACAAACGCGATTACCAAAGCGCTGGCACCATCTTCTGCCAGGGCACCTCAATGCCGATGCGTGAAGCCTATCTCGATCTCGATCCGAACTATAAAGATCGTCACGGCCAACCGCTGATCCGCACCACCTTCGACTGGAACCAGAACGATGTGCGCATGGCGAGATATGTTACCGACCGCGCTATCAACATCATGAAAGAGATGGGCGGCCAGCACATGGTGGTCGATAACCAAGCAGAGAAGAGCTGGAACCCTTACCAGCAGCACAGTTCGCATACCATTGGTGGTGCGGTGATGGGCGCCGATCCCAGCACCTCGGCCCTCAATCCTTATCTGCAAAGCTGGGATGCGCACAACCTGTTTGTGGTGGGCGCGTCGGCCTTCCCGAATAACGGCGGTTACAACCCCACCATCACCATTGGTGCGCTGGCGGTTCGCGCCGCACAGGCGATTCACCAGAAGTACATCAACAATCCGGCACCGCTGGTGGGGGCGTAATCATGGCGAAAGCAAAGAAAATAACTTACACCCTCGCCGCACTGGCGGTGCTGGCGGGCATTGCAGCAACAGGCAGATTATGGGTGGTGTTGGACAGCGCTCGCTCCAACGTTGCCGACGATAAGGTGCAGTTGGCCGATTTTCACAGCAACGATGATGCGGCCATCAAACGCGGCGAATATGTGATGCGTCTTGCCGACTGTGCCGCCTGCCACAATGCCGACTTCTCCGGCGGCTATAACATCGATACGCCGTTTGGCGCGCTGAAAACCTCGAACATTTCGCCAGATCGCGCCACCGGAATCGGCAAAATGACCGAGCGCGATTTCTTCAACGCGGTGCGTCAGGGACGTGGCGATCACGGCTTCCTGTATCCGGCGATGCCGTACACCGCGTACACCCAGATGAGCGATGGCGATATGCACGATCTTTGGGCCTACTTCTCGGCGCAAAAACCGGTGAACAACGCCGTAGATGAAAATGCGGGCATGAACTTCCCGTACAACATTCGTCTGGCGATGGCGGGCTGGAACCTGTTGTTCTTTGATAACAATGCGTTTAAACCGCAAACCGCGCAGAACGACGAGTGGAATCGCGGCAAATATATCGTGGATGGTCCAGCGCACTGTAGCGTTTGCCACACCGCGCGCAACGCGCTAGGCGGCGAGATCGGTAGCCAGTATCTGCAAGGCGGTAATCTGGGCAGCTGGTACGCGCCAGACATCACGCCAAATCCACACGCTGGCATTGGTAAATGGAGCGACGCGCAGATTGCCGACTACCTGAAAACTGGCTCCAACGGCGAGAGCGTGGCGGCAGGCCCGATGGCGGAAGCGGTTGAACACTCAACGCAATATTTTAACGATCGCGATCTGCAATCTATCGCCACCTATCTGCGCAGCTTACCAGCGTCGTCCACCGCAAAAGCCAGCGGATTTGTGATGGATAAAGCGCGTCAGGAACAGGCCGCGCTGCGTTATGAAGTGGATTGCTCTGCCTGCCACGGTTTGTCGGGAGAAGGTATCACCGGCATGGTGCCAGCCTTCGCCAGCAATGGCGCGATGCAGAACGATCCGACCAACATGATTCATGCGCTGCTGGATGGCGCTCGTGCGCCGCACACCGAAGGCCGCCCAACGTCCGCAGGCATGCCGGCATTTTCCTGGAAGCTCAACGATCAGCAGATGGCCGACGTGCTCAACTACGTGAGGAATTCGTGGGGCAATCAGGGTGCAGAAGTGAAAGCCAGTCAGGTTGCCGATCTACGCAAAGCCACCGGCGCAGGGGATAAGTTGAAACTGCCCGCGATGAAATAACAGTCATTTTTTCATCAGAAGTTGAAGCGGCGCGATTTCGCGCGCCGCATCACACTGGATTATCAGCGCAGCAGCTGGGTAATTCCCCACAGCGCTAACGCATGATCGTCTGCAGAAGGTAAACCGCTGATGGTGACGGCGCCGATGATCGCGCCCTGAGAAGTCAGCAATGGGAAGGACCCACCGTGATCGGTGTAATCTTCCTGACGGATATTGCGCTGCTGTGCCATCCGCTCGCCCTTCTGCTCATTAAAAAGTCCCACATACATCGACGAGTGGCCGGTTAACAGCACGGTGTTACGTTTACGTCGCATCCATTCCAGATTCTCTGGCGCAGATCCTGGCAATGCTGCAAGAAATAGCACCTGGCCAAATGCATAGACTTCGATAGCGATAGGCGCATTCTCTTCACGGCCACGCTGCTGGATGCTTTGTCCAATTTGCCAGGCTAAATCGAAATCAAACTGCGGTAAACGGTGTTCAGCTTCCTGCTGCAACAGGCTGTCCAGAGACGGGAGCGATGACATGATAGAATCCTCTCAAATTGAAGTTAATTTTCCATATTTTATAACATGGAATATATTTTTCGCGCGTAATGAGGCTCTCAGTTCATTAGTCACTAAGCGGAATCGTGCGCCACCCTCACTACAGGCGCGCCGCTGGACCACTTCGACGCACAGCGTCGACAAGCGTCCTTAAGCCAAATCCGTCGGCAGCGCGCCATAATGCACCGCGAGCCACACGGTTGGGCCGCTGCTGTCCGTCCAGTTAACGCGATGGCGGCAGCCTGCTGGAATCTCGACAAAATCGCCAGCATGCAGATGACGCTCCTGCGCTTCGCCTTCCAGCTCCAATCCTGCCGATCCTTGTAAAACCATCACCCATTCACCCTGCGTCTGGCAGTACCAAAAATCGGGTGGACTCGCTTGCCCGGTTGAAACGATGCGTTCGATATGCAGATTAGGCTGCGCCAGCAGCGCTTCAAACGTCTCAGCGCTGCCGTTCTGTGCGGCGGCGGGGAAATCGCGGAACAGGTTGGTTATCATCGCGCGGGCTCTAAAGTTAATGAAACAGCCCGCACTGTAACGCAGGCTTCACCCAGAAGGCTCACAGAATTTCGCGCTGCCGATTGACGCGCTGCGCGCAAATCACCATTATCCTGGCCACGATTGGCTACACGGAGCGTGAAGGTGTCGGAACTCAGTAATGCACTGCTTGAAGAGATAGTTAGCGAAGTTCGCCCATTAACCCAGCAGGGAAAAGTGGCGGATTATATTCCGGCGCTGGCCGATGTAGACGCCGATCAGCTCGGCATCGCTATTTGCACGCCCGATGGCCGCTGTTTTCAGGCCGGTGATGCCGCGACCCGTTTCTCCATCCAGTCAATCTCCAAAGTGTTGTCACTCAGCGTGGCGCTGACGCTGTACGAAGATGGCGAGATCTGGCAACGCGTCGGTAAAGAGCCTTCCGGCCAGGCATTTAATTCGCTGGTACAGCTTGAGCTGGAACAGGGCAAACCGCGCAATCCGTTTATTAATGCCGGCGCGCTGGTGATGTGCGATCTGCTGGAAAGCCGCCTCACCGCACCGCGTCAGCGCATGCTGGAGATCGTAAGGCGTCTGGCACAGCAACCGGACATCAATTACGACCGCGTCGTGGCGCGTTCTGAATACGAGCATTCGGCGCGCAACGCGGCGATTGCCTGGCTGATGAAATCGTTTGGCAATTTCCACAACGATGTCAGCAAAGTGATGGAAACCTATTTTCACTACTGCTCGCTGGCGATGAATTGCGAAGAGTTGGCGCGCACCTTCCTGTATCTCGCGAATCACGGCCGCACTCAGGATGACGAATCGGCGGTGATCTCGCCGCGTCAGGCGCGTCAGGTGAATGCGTTGATGATGACCAGCGGCATGTACGATGGCGCGGGTGAGTTCGCCTGGCGCGTTGGGATGCCGGCTAAATCAGGCGTTGGTGGCGGTATTGTGGCCGTGATTCCCGGCGAGATGAGTATTGCGGTCTGGTCGCCTGCGTTGGATCACTCGGGCAACTCATTGGCCGGCACCGCGCTGCTGGAAAAACTCACCGAGCGGCTGGGACGATCGATTTTTTGATGTTCTAAGTTAATGCGACCCAAAAAATGTGCGCAACTGATTTGCGAGATAAGCCACTCCAGCTTCGCCTGTTGCTGCCATGACAGTTAACTCAACTAATTCGGGGCGGTCATGAACGCGTATGCCATTACGCTTTAAAAACAACATCGTTACGTTAAGAGATGTTCTCTTATTAGCATCGGCAAAAATATGCCCGCGTGAAATTGCCACCCAATAAGTGGCTGCGAGCTCAAAAATATCGTGGATGTTTTCGTAGTACTCACGATTAATAACACGCGTAACGATAGCGTCGGCACGACCCGGATCAGGCATACCCTCGACGCCGGCATAACGCTTTAAAACGTAATCGTGGAATGCAATAACCTCTTCGGCCGAAACGTGATTCATCTATCGGTTAGCGCTTTATTAGATGCATCAAATTCACCCATTAATTCGGCAAATTCTGCGTCAAGTGCAGCTTTACGATATGCTTCGAAACTGGCTTTGCTGATGACGATAGCGGAATCACCACTACGACGAGTAATTTCAACAGCTTCGCCTGCTATCACCTGATCCAGAAGCTGAGATAAATTTTCTCTGGCGCTAGTATATGTAAATTTGTTCATAACCCCTCCAACATGTACAGGTGAATGGTACATATCTTATGCTTAGTCAGCAATCTGATTTACGAAACGTAAGTATTTATGGATTGAGTGGAAATGTTTCTTCTCTGTTTTTAACAAGTTAAATAGAGGTTAACAAACGCGGCGCGTTAAGTGACTATTTTCAAAAGGTGCGAATTTTTTCTTAAATAGCCTCTATTTTTTTAACCCATCCATGTCAATCGCGTTACACTTCCGCCTCATTTACGGAATCATCCACTAGCAACCATGACGTTTACACATCACTTCCGCCAGCGTTTGACTGCCTGCGTCGCCATTGTGGCGGTGCTGCTGCTGTTCGTCGCGCCGATTGTATCGAAAACGTTGATGGAGCGGCAAAACCAGATGCTGGCGATGCCGCAACACAGCATGATGAGCAGCTCGATGAGCCATCATGAGATGATGATGGCGGATATGCCGATGCCCGGCATGAGCCATCACATGATGGATGACGGCGAGTTCGCCTGCGGCTATTGCGATCTGTTGGTGCATGTCCCGCTGCTGATGTGGGTGTTCATCCCATTCATCTGGCTAATCATGGTGATCTCGCGTGCGCCGCCGCTGCCACATGTGGTTGCGCCGATTGTACGTCGCGTTAGCAGCATCCATCGACCGCGCGCCCCTCCTGCACTTCTTCCCTGCTGACTTAATTTTTTGCAGTGCACGCTCAACTGTAGCGTTGCGCTAAGACAATTTCTTTTTGGAAGGAAGACGGCTTTGTCTGCTGCTCACTCTGCAGCACCGCGCGGTGCGGTGCTTAATTTGCTACGTCGCTTACATTTTTACATCGGTCTGTTTGTCGCCCCGTTCATCTTTATCGCGGCACTCAGCGGCACGCTTTACGTGTTAACACCCCAGTTGGAAAACCTGATTTATGCCGATGCGCTGACCGCCGAACCGCACGGCAATGCGCAGCCGCTGTCGGCACAAATCACTGCCGCGCGCGCTTATGCTGGGGAGAACCAGCACATCTTCGCGGTACGTCCGGCGCCCGGCGCAACGGACACCACACGCGTGCAATTCAGCGATTCGTCACTCGGCACTTCGCAGTCACGCGCGGTGTTTATCGATCCTTACAGCCTGAAAGTAGTCGGTGATCTGCCGGTGTATGGCACCAGCGGCGTATTGCCGCTGCGCACTACCATCGACTTACTTCACAGTAGCCTGCTGCTTGGCGATTTCGGACGCAATTACAGCGAACTGGCCGCATCCTGGCTGTGGGTAGCCGCACTTGGCGGTGTAGTGCTGTGGTTGGGAACGCGTCCAAAACGTAAGCTGAAACAGCAGCGTAAAGGATTTGCCTTCAGCCGCCACTGGCATGTCACGCTCGGTTTAACGCTGGTGGTCGGATTGGTGTTCTTCTCGATCACTGGCCTGACATGGTCGCAGTGGGCGGGCGGCAATATTGATCGCATGCGTACCGAGCTAAACTGGCTGACGCCGCAGGTTAATACGTCGCTGAACAGTGATGCGCCCGCAGCCCCCGCCGATCCGCATGCCGATCATATGCCGGATATGGATATGGCCGGCATGAATATGTCGATGTCATCCATGACCAAACCGGCGACGGCGCCAGCAAAACCGATGCGTAATAACGCCGCCGATGCCGATTGGGATCGCGTGCTGAATGCGGCGCGTCAGGATGGACTCAGCGCGGCCAAACTTGAACTACGTCAGCCGAAAAGCGCGGAAAAAGCGTGGGCGGTAACGGAAATTGACCGTAGCTGGCCAACTCAGGTGGATGCGGTTTCGGTTAATCCACAGGACTTTAGCGTGGTGGACCACGTCTATTTCGATCGTTTCCCATTAGTTGCGAAGCTGACGCGCTGGGGCGTCGACGCACACATGGGCGTGCTGTTTGGTTTGCCTAATCAGCTGTTGCTGGCGTTCTTTGGTTTGGGTTTGTGCAGCATGATCGTGTTGGGTTATCGCATGTGGTGGATTCGTCGCCCGAAAGATGTGGAAGCGAACCCGGCACAAACCCTGACCGAAAGCTGGATGGTGCTGCCGCATTATGCGAAAGGTGCCTGGTTGATGGTAGCGCTGGCGCTTGGCTATGCGCTGCCGGTGATGGGGGCGAGTTTGCTGGCCTTCCTGCTGGTGGATATTCTGCGCTGGCGCAAGCAGCAACGTGCACCGCTGGATGAGGCGGCCCTGCTGGCCTCACAGCAATCGCCGCTGGGCATTATCCGCGCGCGTTTTGCGGTGAAGCGTAAAGAGATGCGCTACTTCCTGCGCGGTTTGTTTATTCTGGCGCTGATTGTTGGTACCGTGATGAGCAACGCCATTATCGGTGGCGTGATCGATCAATATGGCATTCCGTTTAGCCATTGGTCGCTAACCATGTATATCACGCAGGGCTTTATGATCGCGTTATATACCACGGTGTTTACCGCGCTAACGTCGATTCCATTGTGGTATTTCTTCCTCGGCGAGAAGGATGATTCGCGGGGCTGATGTAAAACGGTGCGCACTTTTTCTTTATCAATGCACTAAGTTGTAGCGGCGCAATTTATTGCGCGATAAATCGCGCCGCTACGGTATGTGCCAATACGCGTCTAAAAATCTGCTTTCAACACCACACGATAATGCGCTTTACCGGCACGCACGTGATCCAATGCGGCATTCACCTGCGACATAGGAAACTCCTCCACCTGTGGCGCAACATCAGTGCGCGATGCCAGTTTCAGTAACGCACGTAGTTGTCCCGGCGAACCGGTAGACGAACCCGTTAACGCCCGATCGCCCACAATCAAACTGAATGCCGGCACTTCAAATGGCTTCATCACCGCGCCGACAGTGTGAAACGCGCCTTTGCGCGCCAGCGCCTGATAATAGGGCCTCCAGTCCAAATCCACCGCCACGGTGCTAATAATCAGGTCAACTGCCCAGCCAATGCGCTTAACGCCTGCGGATCGCGGCTGTTTACCACCCGATCGGCGCCCATCGCCTTGATCGAATCGGTTTTCGTCGCTGAGGAGCTGAACGCAGTAACCTGAGCGCCCATGGCGCGTAGCAATTTGATCGCCATATGCCCCAGCCCACCGATGCCAATCACGCCAACGCGACTGGTGGCGGAAATGTTGTGCATCAATAGCGGTTTGAACACGGTGATACCGCCGCACAGTAAAGGGCCGGCAGTGGCGATATCCAGCGCCTCCGGCAGCGGAATCACCCATTGCCAGTTGGCACGCAGATGGCTGGCAAAACCGCCGTGATTATTAATGGTCGAGGTTTTACCGTTTTCGCAGTTCACCTGATCGCCTTCAATGCAGGCATCGCAGTGCTGACAGCTTTTCGCCGTCCAGCCGATACCCACGCGTTGGCCTAATTTCAGCCCTTTATTGTGCGCCGCATCACCCAACGCCACGACGCGACCGATCACTTCGTGGCCCGCGATCAGGGGATAGCGTGAACCGCCCCATTCGTTATCAATCATCGACAAATCGGAGTGGCAGACGCCGCAATAATCCACCTCAACCTGCACATCTTCCGCGGCCAGTGGACCGGCATCATATTCGTAAGGCACCAGCGCCTCACCCGCCTGCAGAGCGGCATAGCTGGAAATCTTCATTGCTGTCCTCAATGTTGGTTTGCTGGCAGCAGTTTATCAAAGCACTACGTAATATTGTGCCGAATAATCAGGTGATTAAGAGGGTGGATGCTGTTTGAAGGGAGGTGAGTGCAGTAAAACGGTGCGCAGGCGTGCGCACCTTGCGACCTGAGGTCGGCATTCATGCCGACCTGGTCATCTGAGGTTAGAAATCAGCTTTCAGAACCACGCGGTAATTGGCTTTACCCGCACGCACGTGATCCAGCGCTTCATTGATTTTTGACATCGGGAACTCTTCAACCTGCGGCGCGATATCCGCACGCGATGCCAGTTTCATCAGTGAACGCAGCTGGCCTGGCGAACCGGTGGATGAACCGGTCACCGCACGATCGCCCATAATCAGGCTAAACGCTGGTACTTCGAACGGTTTCATCACCGCGCCAACGGTGTGGAACTTGCCGTGAGGCGCCAACGCCTGGAAGTACGGCTGCCAGTCAAGATCGACCGCGACCGTGCTGATAATCAGATCAAATTGTCCGGCCAATGCATTCAGCGCCTGCGGATCGCGGCTATTCACCACACGATCGGCACCCATCGCTTTAATTGACTCGGTTTTGCTGGCGTTGGAGCTGAACGCCGTCACTTCGGCACCCATCGCGCGCAGCAGTTTGATCGCCATGTGGCCTAAGCCACCAATGCCAATCACGCCGACGCGGCTGGTGGCGGTGACATGATGCATCAACAGTGGTTTAAACACGGTGATGCCGCCGCACAGCAGCGGGCCTGCTGAGGTGTAATCCATCGCTTCTGGCAGCGGGATCACCCATTGCCAGTCGGCACGCAGATGGCTGGCAAAACCGCCCTTGTTCATGATGGTGGGCACGGAACCATTTTCACAGTTGACGTGTTCGCCGTTGATGCAGGCATTACAGTGCTGGCAGCTTTTTGCCGTCCAGCCGATGCCCACACGCTGGCCGACTTTCAACCCTTTGGTCTGCGCTGCAGCACCTAACGCGCTGATACGACCAATCACTTCATGGCCTGCAATCACCGGAAAGGAGGAGATGCCCCATTCGTTATCAATCATCGATAGATCTGAATGGCACACTCCGCAGTAATCGACCTCAACCTGCACCTCTTCCGCAGCCAGTTCACCTGCCTCATACTCGTAAGGCACCAGCGCTTCACCCGCATTCAAGGCGGCATAACTTTTGATTTTCATTACTGTCCTCTGTATCTACGTTTTTGACAGGGCAAGTCTAGCAGAGCGTGTTTACCGCTCATGACCATAAATCCGCCACTTAGTCACTTTGCCGCGAATAGACAGGGGAAAAGCATCCAGGGTTAAAGAGGATCGTGATTAAGCGGCGAGCGGTACGCCACGCGCGCTTCTTCAATCAGTTGGCTGGCGGTGACCGTGGGCGGTAAGCGCATCAGCACTTTGCTCGCTTGCCAGTAACAGAGCACCATTAATTCATCTGTTTCGCTTTCAGCCATCTCCAGCAGCCGCTCGCGCAGTGTGGGGACGTCCAGCGTTTGTTGCTCATCCATAAGTTCTGCAATGGTTTCATTGAGAACCTGATGGATGATTTTCCAGGAGAGATTGGCAAACACATTGAACCTCGATGCTTAACGTTTGGCTCCAGGCAAATGAATCAAAAATGCTGCAAGAAATAAAATTGAAACAGAACTAACTATAGCCGCTTATTTTCTGCACTAAGGCGCTGCAGGCAGACTTTCTTGTAGCTCGCGGATCTATAAAACGATTTTTATTTCAGCACATTTTCGCCAGCCGAATGGCCTTGTAACAAAAAAACACAAGCCTGCACTGGCTGTCGGCGCAGCGCTTTGCCAAAGTAAGGCAGCGTTATCCGTTCAACTCCATTTTCTACAGGGAATAACAATGAGCCAATCCGCCGCATTACATGCCGACCCGCTGGTTTGGGGCCACGGCCCGAAGGTGTTTGAAGTGTTTCTGGAGCCGACCTGCCCGTTCTCGGTACGCGCATTCAATAAACTGGATGCGCTGCTGCAGTTAGTGGGAGAAGAGAAGATGACGCTGAAGATTCGTCTGCAATCGCAGCCATGGCACATGTATTCCGGCGTGATTGTGCGTTACATCCTTGCCGCTTCCACTTTGGCTGAGGGAAAAGCGGCCGCTAAAAAGGTGCTGCAGGCGGTCGCCGATCATCGTGAAGAGTTCGAGTTTACCGATCACAGCCACGGTCCAAATATGGATGCCACGCCCAATCAGATACTCGATCGTCTGGAGAAATACAGCGGCGTAAACGCTCGCGAGCCTTTCCTGCGCGCCGAGTTGCAGAACGAGATTAAATGGCACAGTAAATATTCGCGTCAAAATGGCATTCATGTGTCGCCGACTTTCATCACCAACGGTTTGGTGCAGCTGGATATTGGCAGCGGTGACGACATCGAATCCTGGGCAAAGCGCATCCTCGCTTAGCCGCTTCGGCCCGTTGCGACGGGCCTTTGGTATGATTTCGCAATAGATTTTCGCTTGCACTGTCCGCACCAATTCCGATAATCGCTATCTACCTAATTATATAGCGAGAAAGGGAATGCGATTTACTCACCTCAGCGCGCTGCTGCTTACCGTCGGCGCGGGCTTTACGCTGCATGCACAAGCCAATACCGATATCCGCGTCACTTATGCCGGTTCGATGGGTAAAGTGATGGATCAATCTTTAGGTCCAGCTTTCGCTAAACAAAACAACGGCAACTATGAAGGCCAGGGTCAGGGCGCCTATGGCATGGCACGTTTGCTGGCGAGCAAGAAAATCACCGCAGATGTGTTCGTCTCGATTACGCCGGGGCCGATGCAAATCCTGAAGGATGCGGGATTGATTGATGACGCGATTCCAGTGGCGAGCACCAGCATGGTGGTGGCCTATAGCCCAAAAGGCAAATACGCGCAGCAGTTCGCGCAGGCCAAAGGCAGTGATGCCAGCTGGCTGAAGGTACTGGCAACGCCGGGCATTAAATTTGGTCGCACCGATCCGATCAACGATCCCAAAGGTCAGAACATCATCTTTACCCTGCTGCTGGCTGAGAAATATTATCAGCAGCCAGGCATCGCCGATAAAATCATGGGCGGCTATCAAAACCCGGCGCAAACCCATCTGGAAGGCGGCCTGCTGACGCGTCTGGAGAGCGGCCAGGTGGATGCTGCGGCGGGGTATGAGAGCGAGGTGATCTCCGCACACCTGCCCTACGTGGCGCTGCCCGACGAGATTAATCTGAGTAATCCGGCGATGGCGAAGCAGTGGTACGACACGGTGAGTTTCAATGTGAAAGACAGCGCAGGCAAAGACAAAGTGCTGCACACCCAGCCGCTGGTTTACTACGCCGCGGTGCTGAAAAATGCCCCACACGGCGCGGCTGCAGGTCAAGCCTTTGTGGATTTTATGCTGAGCCAGCCGGGCCAGGCGCTGTTTAAACAGAATGGTTATGCCGCGCCGAAAGGCGGTTCCCTCTACCCGTAATGAAAACCCGTCACGCCACTGCGCTGTGGCTGTCACTGCCGGCACTGCTGCTGTTGGCGGTGCCCTTTATCACGTTGATTGGCGTTACGCACTGGCAGCATCTGCAGCTGGCGTGGGGCGATGGCAATGCCATCGCGACCTCGCTTGGCTTGGGTGCTGTCGCGCTGGTGCTGATTTTTGTCAGTGGATTGCCGGTGGCGTGGTGGTTGTCGCAGGCACGCGGTCGTGCGCGATTGATCGTTGAATTGCTGGTGATGATTCCGCTGCTGACGCCGCCGCTGGCAATGGGCATTTTGCTGGTAAGCGCTTACGGCCCTTATAGTTTGCCAGGTGAGCTGTTGGGGAGGTTTGGCTGGACGCTGGTTAACAATCCCGCCGCGTTTATTCTCGCGCAATGGTATGGCGCGCTGCCCTACTTCGTCACCACCGCACGTTCCGCGTTTGCCGGCGTACCGCAGGATATTCTGGAAGCGGGTCGCACGCTTGGCGCTTCTGCGTGGCAACGTTTCTGGCGTTTGTCGATACCGCTGGCCGCGCCGGGATTGGCCTCCGCTAGCGCATTAGCATGGGCGCGAGCAATGGGCGAATTTGGCATCGTGATGATTTTTGCTTATTTCCCCCAAGGCATGCCGGTTCAGCTGTATAACAACCTGCAAAACAACGGTATTGATGCGGTTTATGTACTGCTGTGGCTGCTGCTGCTGTTTACTTTGCCGGTGCCGTTGATCAGCTTTGCGCTGTCACGACGCGTTTAAGGTCGTCGTTGATGGCGACCAGGTGCGCATTCATGCGCACCTTACGCAAAACGATTACTGAATCGCTTTCAGCGCATCCATCGCACAGGCTTCATCCAGATTACCGCCCGGCGCACCGCCGATACCAATCGCGCCAATCACCTGATCGCCGCTTTTCACTGGCACACCGCCAGCCAGCAGCAGGAAGCCTGGAATATCACGCATATTCTGCGCACCGGCATTGTTCTGCGCCGCTTCCATCACTTTACCGCTTGGATTTTTGGTGCTCAGCGCGGTGTAAGCTTTCATCTGACTGGCTTCGACGGTATGCGGACCGGCGTTATCCATGCGCTGCACGGCTTTAACCAGACCAGCGCGATCCACGACGGTCACGGTAACGTTATAGTTTTTCGCTGCGCACGACTGAATCGCGGCGCTTGCCAGCTTCTGTGCATCAACCAGCGAAAGGTTGGATTCGGTTAATGCCGCGTGGCTACCGAAGGAAACAAAGGCCGCCGCAGCGGCAATCAGAGAAAGGCGAATGTTCATGGGTCACTCCTGAGTAGTTGATGAGTGACACTTTAGGGTGCAGAGCGGGAAAAAAATATTCGGGCGATTACGCGTTCGGCCTGGTAGTTATACCTGGTTCAGCTGCTGCCAGGCGTGAATCAGCTGGGCGAGATTACTCAGCTCCAGCTTGGCAAACACCGCAGCCCGGTGCGCTTCAACGGTGCGCGGCGACAGCGATAAATCCCGCGCGATCTCTTTGCTGGTTTGCCCGGCAATCATCAACTGCATCACTTCACTTTCGCGCGCGGAGAGCAGCGCAAACCGCGCCTGCAAACCCTGTTGCGATTGCCAACGTTGCGCGCGCTGCTCACTTTCGTTTATCGCCTGGTGAATGGTTTCCAGCAGCGGTTCAATATCCAGCGGCTTGGTGAAAAACTCAAACGCGCCCTGACGAAACGCGCGACGGCAGGCTTCAATGGTGCCGTGGCCAGTCATAATGATCACCGGCAGCAGCGGATGACGATCGCCCTGCTCCGCCAGCCAGCTCAGACCGCTAATGCCCGGCATGCGCACATCCAACAGCAAACAGCCGCGCAGCGGCTCCAGCGCTTGAGTGGCCGCTTCAAACGAGGCCAAATCAGCAAAATCTGCCACGTCGTATTCCAGTGTTTTCAGCAGAAAACCGAGCGATTCCCGTACCGATAAATCATCGTCCACTAACCAAACCTTCGCGCCCATTCCTTTACTCCGCCAGTTGGAAAATTAAGGTAATTTCCGCGCCGCCCTCAGCGCGATTCCCCAGCCTAAGCTGGCCATTCATACGTAACATCAAACTCTCGACCAGCGTCATGCCTAATCCCATGCTGTTGGCGCGCGAGCTATAAAACGGCATACAGGCCTGCGCTAATCCTTCCGCAGAGAAACCCGGGCCGTTATCGCTGATGATGATTTTGATACCTTGCGGAACCTGTTCCGATGCAATGTTCACCCACGCATCCGGGCGTCCCTGCTGCATATGAATCGCGTTTTGCAGCAGGTTATGAAACACCTGCTCCAGCCACTGGGGATCGCTGAGCACCTTCGCCTGACCATGCTGAAACTGCTGGCGCAACGCCACATCACCATCATCCAGCTCCTGCTGCAGCAGGAGCGTCACGCGCCGCCATACCGCTTCGGGGTTAACGGCAGTCATTGCCACCGGACGTTCACTGACGATGTCGCGAAAACGTTGCAGCAATCCTGCAAGGCGCTCGGTTTGCAGACTCATAGCATTGAGCGCTTGCGGCAGATTCTCGTGTTTGCCCTGTTTCAGCAGCAGTTGGCTGCTGTGCAGCCAGGTGTTGATCGCGGTCAGCGGCTGGTTAATTTCATGGATAATGCCCGCGGTGAACTCGCCCAAGGCTTCGCGACGCGTGCGCTGAAAATAGTCGGCACGCAAACGCATCTCTATGTGCTGGCGCCAGTGGCGCAGCAGCCACCAGCCGAGTCCGCCGATCACCAGCCACAATAGCAGCGCCAACATAAACGGCAGTGCATGCAGCGCGCGCAGATCAGGATTAGCGCTGCCTTTGAGTAAAAACGGTTGATAGTGATTGATGAACGGTCGCTGCCATTGCCAGCGGGCATTTGCATCATAGTTTGGCGTCTGAATCGCCGTTGGCGCATGAATATGAAAGGCCAGCGCCAGCGCCACGTCCGAGGTTTGCAGCGCAAAATGCAAATCCACCAGCATGCGTATCTGACGATAGGGATTGTAAAGCCAGTATTGACCGCCGCTGACCTCTTCAAAACGCGGCGCTGTTAACGCACGATTCACCGTGTGTTCGATCAAAACCAGCTGCGGAAATTTCGACTGTAACAAGGCAAGATCTTCGTCACCGGTCAGTAACGGCAACAGCGTTTCATTCTGCGTTTGATAGGCCGCGAGTCGATTAAACTGTTGGTTAAAATGCGCTTCGCCCGCGCGCTGTTGCTGCAAAATTTGATCGGCGAACAGTGCGATCAAGGTGATCAACGTTAACAACAGCCAGACCAGCCAATACCTTTTCATCCATGGTCGGTAAGTGTGAGGCATAAATTTCCATCGCTCTGCAGTCAAAAAAACCTCCATTGCGCATAGCGAGGAGGTCAGCTCTTAACGAGTTAAGTCAAACGTTGTAACCCGCGCCGTATAGGGATTCAATGACTTTCCCTGGATTACTATGGTTTTCAGAAGTCTACCTGGATTGACCATAATTATCAGTGGATCTTGCTATGGATGGTAAAGGTAAGATTTCAGCATTACGGCAATCCAGGCTGGATGCCATGAGCAGGGCTCTACGCCGGTCGTTAGATAGTGAGGTTGAGATGAAGTCATTGCTGTATTCGGTGCTGGCTCAAAGGGGTGCACGGGCATCCAGATAGTGCTGCTGTTTCATATGGCGGATCATCATGCGGCCTTCCGGCATAAACTCGGTGCCGAAGCGAACCAGCCCGATCTCTTTAAGTTCGGCATCAATGGCATAACGCAGCTCGCCGGGCATGCTCTGTTCCAGTAACACCACGTCAAGACGCTTCAGGCGCGGCTCATATTTCAGCAGCACCGCAGAGAGCGTATACAGCAGTTGATGCGCGGTGCCGGGCATGCCCTGCAGGATGCGCGTCATGTCGGGCAGGCCGTAATCGGGGAGATGCGACAGCGATCCGGCGCGGGTATTGAGGATGCGCTGCATATTATCGAGCACGGAAAGGATCACCTGATCCTGCTCCTTCACGCGATCCAGCTCAAGACCACCAGAAAAGCTGCCTTTCAGCAGCTCATACAGCGAAGGTTGATGATTGCCGCCACTCATGGTTTTACCTCGCTGATCAGGCGCAGGCTGTTGCTGCTTAACTCAATCACGCGTGCTTTATCCGGAGCCAAATCGTTGCGCTCCAGCACCAGCCGCCAGCTGTTTTTCGTCATATCCGGCTGCTGGAACAGTGCGACTACCGCGACAAATTTTGCTTCTTTTCCCATCGGTATATTCAGCGACACGTCGCCGCCCGGGGTTAGCACCACGTCGCGATCGGCGAGGAGTTCTGACTTGAGCACGTCCGCCGCATCGCCGGTCAGTTGCTGATATACCGCGCCGTCGAACGCCTTGCGCTCGCTAAGCTGGAACACGCGCACCATCACCGGCTGCGACAGCGGATTATGCTCGCGGCTGTCGCTGTTGAGGCTTGCGCGCGCGCTGAAATCAAGGTGCAGGGTTTTAATCTGCTTGTAGAAAATCGCGTCAAACGCCGCGACGGATCCATCAGTGACTTTCTGCTGCAAACCGCAGCCGCCAAGCAGCAACAGTGCGCTGCACATTATCATGTTAATCAAAGTGGTAACTGACACGTCGCTGCTCCTCGCAGGGTTTGACCGGGCTCATGCCTGCATAGCAGCCCAGTTCAGTGGTAAAGGTTTGGGGGATGTCGCTGCACCCCTTGTCCGCGCCGAGCACGCCGGTCATGCCGAGCCAGAACGGCGCATCGCCCAGTTCCGGCGGGGCCAGCAGTTGGGTATCAAGACACAGCCGGATGCGCGCGCGATAGCGCCAGCCAAGATAGACGCGCAGCATCACCAGAAAGTCCTGATACAGCTGGCCATCCGGCAGCCAGCGATGAGCCTCATCCGGGCAGGCGGTCTGCAGTTCAATCAGTAGCTGGCTGTTAGCATCCATCGCTTCATCGCCGAGCGGCGCATTGCCGTCGAGTACGAACTCGCATTTCAGCGGATGGCTTACCGGCACCGGACGCAAACAGTGCGGCTGCACGCGAACCGAGGTGCCAGGCGCCAGTAAACGCACCAGCGCGCGAATGCCCTCTTCCGTTCTGCCCGGCTGGCGCATGACGCCGAGTAGCGCCAGAAAGCGCGAAACCGGCGTGGCGATATGCCTGCCGGTGCCCGGAATACCCAGCCCCACCAGCCCGAGCAGCGACTGCGAGGTCTTATCGCTGCCGCCCGCTTCAAAAGTTGCCGGATACGAGTATTTGCGCCAGATGCGATAAAACTGCGTCAGGATGCGATGATTGAAAATATCCAAAAATCCCTGCAGCGCTTCATGCCCTTCATCGCGCTGGGTGATGTCATCGATATAGCTGCCGGGCAGCGGCGAATCCACGCCGTATAAACCCAAAAACGTGGTGCGTACCACCGGCGGCGCGGCGGCATCGGTTTCAGGGTATTCAACCGCTTTCAGCTCGCCAGCCGGAAAACCCATGCCGGGATGCGGCAGCAGCCGCACCGCGTCGTTTTCCGGTTTATTAGTGCTGCCCAGCGGCGGCTTATCTTTGTGTTGCTGCTCTATCAGCTGACAGAAGCGGTAAAAGTTCAGCCGTGTTAGCTCCTGCTCCAGCCGTGGCGTCAGCCGGAGATGCGGCGATTGTGCTTCTCTTCCCATTCGAGGCGCTCTCCGGTTGGCTGCAGGATTAAAATCAGACGGTTAAACAGGTGGATATCGGTATACAACGCGAAGAAGCGGCTGAGCATTTCGCCAAACAGGCAGATATCGCCGCTGCCGGCAAAGCCGCTGCTGTCGAGGGTGATTTCAATCTGCACGCCGCGCAGCAGATAACCCTGCTCAAAGCGTTCGGTCTCTTTGTGGCAAACGTGCAGAATCGCCTCCAGACGACGGCAGTTCATTTCACTGTGCGTCCAGTCATACAGCGCCAGCGTGCCGCGCAGTACCTCGGCGTTATCCATCATCCACAGGAAGCTGGAACCGAGATGGCTCAGCACGCGCCAGTGAAAACGATCACGATTGGGCGGATAGCACGGCAGCGTCGGTGCGCACAGGTTGCGCACCTGCATCGCCACGTCGGTGCTACTTACGGCGGTATCCAGCAACGTGCTCTGCAACGCACGGCGCGGCAGCTGGCCGTTGGTGCCGGTGACGCTCACCGACAGGCTTTCGTTCTCCGGCAGGCTGTGATTATCAAAGGCTTCGCCACCGAGGATCATCCAGGTTTCATGCAGCCCGGACGGGCCGCGCCGCACGCGCGTGTGATAGTAATGTTCCGGCGCTTCGTGACGCAGCATGCCGCCTTTGTGGCGGAAGCTGCTGAACGGTACGTACGGCAGACCTTTCGATGAAATCACTGAATCCACCGAGTAAATTTCAGTATGTCCGTCCTGCACGCGCATCGGGCGTAGCATATATTCGGTCTGTAATCCGTTGATCATCAGCGGATCGGATTCCATCGCGAACAGATTAATCACCGGCACGGCGTTGAGGCGCAGATGTTTTTCGCTGAACTGGAAATCATGCTCCCAGCGCTGGGCCAGCACCACATCGAGTTCAAACCACGGCAGAGAGGCGGGCAGCGCCACCTGCTCAAGCCCGCGCAGGTTCACCGCCATAAACTTCTCGCGGAAGGTGAAGTATTCCAGCAGCAGCTGATAGCCGCTGAAGCTGCCCTCATCGCCCGGCCACAGCCGATCCTCCTCGCTGAAGCCCTGCGCGCTGAAGTGCCCGTCGAAGCGGCGGTTGTCGGTTTCGCCTGGCAAACGCAGTGCGATGCTGGTGACGTTAAGCGTCAATGCTTCGTGCAGTGCGCAGGCCAGCGGCGCATCGGCATTGAGATAGAGCGGAATGTGGCTGACATCGATGCGGCTCCAGTCGGCCAGCGCGCCGCCATTAAAGCGCAGGCGGATCACCGAGCGGCCGGCGGCATCGGTGTTTAACTTTGCCGACTCCAGCGCCAGCGGCAGCACCTGCACCTCACGCGTGGTGGTGTAGCGACAGCGCGTGCCTTTTTCACCCACCGGACGTGAAATCACTTCAAAGCCGCGCGCCAGGCGCATCGGCTCCTTCATCTCACGCCAGTCGGGCGTGAATTCCACCACCGACATCGACGGAATGGTGCGCAGATAGTGCGGCCACAGCAAGCTCACCAGCCCTTCGGTGAGCTCAGGCAGGTCATCGTCGAGCTTTTCCCGCAGTCGACCGATCATAAAGGCAAAGCCTTCGAACAGCCGTTCAACGTAGGGATCGCGGGCGCCGGCTTTGTCGAGATTGAGCATTGCTGCCTGTTCAGGGTGGGCACGAGCGAACTCTTCGCCCGCTTCCTGCAGGTAGCGCATTTCAGCGTCGTAATAACGCAGGGTTAAGTCGTCCATGGTATTCACTAAGTAATGTGCCGGCGGAGTGAATCAGGCGGCAGAAAGTTGAAAGGCGGATGTCAGCTGCAGAGGATGGCGGCCCTGACCGGGTCAAGCGTGATAAGGCCGGACAACAGCGCGTCCATTTCCGGTTGAATGCGCGTGCGTTCCCTTTCGCTACGCGCTGCTCTGGCACGCAGCAACTTCAGTCGTCGGGCTCGCACTTCGAATAATAAGGTTGGTTCCCACTGCGAAAGCGTCAGTGCTCCAGCATTTTGATTGAGTTCATGCAGCAGATGCAGTGCCATTTCGCTCTTACCAAACTGCTCGCACACGCGCGCCATAAGCAGGCGCAGCAGCCACTGATCTTTCGTATTGCTGGTGCCCGGACGCATTTGCAGCCAGGCGAGTGCGGCTTCGACGCTTTCCGCTTCCGCTTTTTCCGCCGCTTCACTTTCCAGCGACAGAATGTCGTTGCCCGGCCCGGCAAACGGCGCGTCGCTCTCTGTTAAGCGCACATCGCCCATCACTTTCTGCGCGATCCAGCTGCGGGTCACCTCATCGGCAAACGGCGTGCCGTCTGAATACGAGAGCGTTTCCAGTCCCGGCAGCCTTAATAAAAGCCCATGCAAATCCTGCTGCACAATGTTCGCCAGCGCCGCGCCCTTGTCCTGACGATTCAGCGCTTCACAGGCGTACCACTGCAGATCGAACCACACGTGATTGATGGCCTGCGCAAACAGCGAGTCGGTCAGTTCCAGCAGCTCCGTCCAGCTTTGCTGCAGATACAGGCGCTTGAGGTGCGCACGATGATCGGGTTTCGGCGGGGGCAAACGCGTATTGCCGCCGGGTCCGAGCGCGGGAAGATTGAGGATGGTATCCCAGCGCACGCTTTTCATCAGATGATGTGCCGAAAGCCAGCCGCCGGGCTGCTCGCGCAGGTAGTTTGCCAGCACTTTTGCCTGCGCCTTCAGCGTTTCACCGGAGTTGACCGGCGCGAGTGCGGCAAGAGCTGAATCATCCACGTCCGCATGCGCCGGGCTGTTAAGCGGCACCATGGCGCTGGCTCCGCCGTTCTGCGCCAGCCGCAGCTCCAGCGCACGCAACAGCGGCTGAAGTCCGTTACGCTCGTCTTCGTCCAGAGCATCTTCAATCAGCAGCAACGCGCCGCTGATACGACAAACCCGTGCGATATCAGCTTCCGGCCACAGCGTCAGGCTGTCGAGCATTCTGGCGCTGCCGAGCCAGGCCAGCGCGCCCTGACGGCTGCGGCTGCGCTGCGGATGAAGCTTTCCACCAAACTGATGCAACGCGGCGGCCAGCAGTTCCAGTCCTTCCGCCAGCCCCTGCTCACCGTCCTGATGCAGGCGTGCCCAGGCGTAAAAAGTGATAACCCGGATGTCCTTGCTCACGGTTGTCAGCAGCGATTCAGCCAGGCGCGCAATGGTGTCAGTATCAAACCCGGAAAGCTTGTTCACCTCTTCGCGGATCTGCATAAACTGATCGTCGTAAGCCGGATCGTCTCCGGCGGGCAACGCTTGACTGATTGGTTCAAGCCAGCGCGCCCAGTCGCTGCGGCGCTGTTGTGCATCGGTTCTCAGCGTAGACTCATCCACGCCGCAGGCGTGCACCAGTTCGGTCATCGCGGTCATTATTATGCTCCGTCCATATTGGTGGTGAAGTCATCCGTGCTTGTTTCACGCGGGGCCATCGCTTCTGAAGCACTCGCCGCATCCACGCTGAAAATTTCTGTCGGCAGCGTAAAACCACGCAAACGTAGCAGCGCCAGCGGACCGTCGCGCATCTGGGTACGCAGCACCCACGTCAGGGTGCGTTTATCCGGCGTGGTGAAACTTAGCAACCAGCGGCTGCGATCGAGGCGCTCACGTTTCGCCTGCTCCAGCCAGCGGATAAAGCCCCAGGTGCCGGGATAATCGCCGTAAATCTGCGCGCTGCTTTTCACACCGGTCCAGGTCAGCAGCGTACCCGGCTTCAGGCTGTCGCCCGGCCAGCGCATCGCCTGCCACGTCGCCATCTGGTTGAAATACCGCAGCGGCTGACCATCCAGCATTAGCTGGGTTTCAATCACCTCCGGCGCAGCGCGGCCCTGCAATTCAAAGCTGATGCCCTGCGTGCCGTCGGTAAACAGAATATCGGACAGCTCGCGCAGCTGATTTACCGCCTTGAGGAAAGCAGGATTGAAGGTCAATCCCTGGCTGTGCGCCGCATCCGGTACCCAGCTGCTGCCCTCTTTTTGCAACACGCCACCGAGACGGCTGCTGAGAAAGCTGTCGATACGTCCGGCGTCGCGGCGGATAAACTCCGCCAGCATCGGCAGTGACGCGTCGCTTTGCCCGGCGGCAAATGGATAGCGCCCATCAAACGCAGTGCGCCAGTTTTCCACGATGGCGCGCTGCCACTGCGCGTTCAGGCTCACCGCCGAC
The DNA here is from genome assembly GCF_000282675.1 of Pantoea sp. GM01. Taxonomy (NCBI): domain Bacteria; kingdom Pseudomonadati; phylum Pseudomonadota; class Gammaproteobacteria; order Enterobacterales; family Erwiniaceae; genus Pantoea; species Pantoea sp. GM01. The sequence goes on from NZ_AKIU01000037.1 coordinate 41,982, forward strand.
GGCTGCAGGATGGTTTCCCACGCCTGCGTCAGCGGCTGCACAAACATCGTCTGCCCGAATCCACTCCACTCTTCGCCGAGGCTCGCCGCCATCAGGCTGCCGTACTGCTGGGTATCGGTGAGATCAACGCTCTTGCCCTGGAAAACCGTCTGCGCCAGGGTTTGCAGCATCTCCTGCGGATCCGGTGCGGCGGCAACCTGCTGCAGACGCAGGCGCACGCGGGTGATGCGGGTTAAATAGGTTTGCAACGTCAGGCTGCTGTCGGCGGCCATCAGCTGCGAACCGCTGTTTTTGCCGGTGAGCGCCAACAGCGGGCCGAAGGTCACATCCAGCGGGCCTTCGGGGCCGGTGGCTTTCTGGCTGATCACTGGCTTATCTTTCTGGCCAATCAGATCTTTGGCTGAATTGATCAGCGTGTCGGACAGCGCCTCGCGCTGCTGCCCGGTCTGCCCCTGCCATGCCAGCGTGTTCATCAGCGCAATCAGCGGCGACTGCCGCACGTCGCTCATCAGCGTCAGCTGGTCCGTGACGTCGGCAATGTTCTGGGCTGGGTTAAGCCGGATGCCGTTAAGGACGTTGAGCCAGCTGGCGGCAAAGTCACTGAAATAGCGCTCAGTTAACCGCGCCTTCAGCGCCTCGGGGGAAATTTCCTGCGGCACGGCGCTGCGGGTGTCACTGAGCACCCAGTCGATTTCATCGCGCCGGGTGCTGGCCGCTTTCTCAATCTCCTGGCGCACGCCGCCTTCCCACGCCTGGCGTGTAAACACGCCAGGCACTTTGTCCTCGCTGCTGAACAGCCGGCGCATATCTGTGCCCGGCGTCATGTCTTCCAGCGTCAAATCGGTATAGTTGCGGCGCACGTCGCGCAGAACGTTTTGATACAGCGTCATCTCGGCGTTGCGCTGGCCGGTCTGCAGCAGCAGTACCTGACGCGCCTGACTCAGCAGCGACGCATCAGGTTTGATGCGCCAGCCCGGCTGCGACGGCAACGACGCGGCATAGAATGCCCACAAATTCGGGGCCAGCGTCTGCCACAACGACGTGGAAATGCCAGGATATTCCGGCTGAACGGTCGCCATGGTCTGCGCATAAAACGCCGGTTCGGCACGCTCCGGGCGCGCCATCATCAGCCAGGCCTTTAACTGCTTATAACCCGGCTGCGCCAGCGTGGCGCGCTGCGGGCTGGCGGCAGGTAAACCAGCCAGATAAGTCAGCTTCTCTTCCAATGCGATGCGCGCCGGTTCGTGGATCATCCGCTGCGCCGCGACGCCGTACCACGGCAGCAGCGCATCATGCAGCTGCTGCGTGTGATTAATGCCGAAGCGCTGATACCAGGGCGCGCCGTGCTCCAGCCAGTGCTGCTGCTGACCGAGATCGTTACGCAGGCCGTGCAGCGCAATCAGCTGCGCATCGTCAACCTTCGTTGAATTCACCAGTACCTGGGCTTTCTCCGCCGCACTGACAATCTGATGACGGTTGAACAATGAGGAGGCCAGCATGCCTGCACCAGCGAGCAGCATCAGGCTCATCAGCGACCAGGCCAGCGTCTGTTCCCACGGCAACCCGGTGCGACGACCTCTGGCGCGGTCTAACGCGATACTCTGCCAGAGCGCGCTATCGGATAATGCATGAGGATGCACGCTGTCCAGCGCAGGCTTTGCTTCCGGCAGGCTGAACATCAGGCCCCGTAGAAAAATGCGTTGTTGGGAAGCATAGAGCCATGGCGCCAGTTGCTGAGCCCAGCGGGCAATACCGCCAACTTTAAGGTGCTGGCCCAGACGCAGCAGAAAATCATGGCCGTTTTTCTCAGTGACCTGACTGACACCCTGCGCTCGCAGGACCGGCAACAGCTGCTCAAGCTGATGGATAATATCGTCTTCTTTTGCGCGAGGTGGAAAGCTTGCCCCTACTGCCTGCTCTGTACGCCCGTCTTGTGGCCACTTGCTGTCGCACAGCTGCCACAGCCAGACCGGCGCGGAATAGCGCAGCAGTTCACTGATTTTTTCCAGCCCGCGCAAATCGTTGTCGCTGACTTGCGGTGTCAGGTTAAAAAACTGAGGCATGATGCGAACAATACCGTCCAGTGGGCGTCCATGGCGCAGTTTACGCAGCGCGGTGTATTTTCCCTTGTCGGGTTCAGCGGTCAGGCTGCCGCCGTAAATCAGAACAGTAAGGTTGCCTTCAAGCCACTGCTGCTGTTGCAGGCCGGGAATCAGTTGCTCAATTGCGGCTTCGTCGCCAGTGACCAGTAGCAGGCGAACTTTGTGACGCCAGAAGAAGTTGTGGCGGCGGCGGAGATGTTTTTTAAGGCCAGAAAAAGATTGGACCCTATCTCTACCCTCAACGGAGATCGGCCCGATATTCTCGCCAGGCACCTGCGGCTTATAGACTACCTGACTTCTTTTCTGCTTCCATCGCCACCAGACAGGTGAACCAATCAGGCCAAGTAGTAAGACGGCAAAAAAGCCCCCCCAAATTGTCCAGATTCTCTGAGTTGATATCCCGATGCTATTTAAACTGTCCTGATTGATAAAAAGAACAAAAGCACTTATCCCTGCCAGACCAATAACCAGTAGGAAATATCCCCATGATCCATAACGTGCATTGGGTAATATTTTTTGTTCGATCATGCGTAAAGCTCCCTGGTAATCAAGCAAAGTATCCCTGTTTGCAGCGGCGTCTGATTAACCAGCAGCTGATCTTTGACCGTTATATTGGCGGCTTCAGCCATCATGGCTAAAGACAGTGGTAAAGCCATCTCTCCAGGTGGTCCAAAGGAGAGATCGATAGAATGCAGCGGCCTTTTTTCAGGCAGAAGCCACTGTTGGTGAGTTGCGTACTGCATAATTTCTGAGGCTGTTTTTTCAGCCGCCCCCAACAACCAAACGTATTCCAGATTCTCCTTATCAGGTTGTATATATTCAAATAACATATCTAACTCATTAATAAGCTTCCCGGCTTCCAGCGGCATCATCCGAGTTATGCCGGCGATAACAGGTAGTGAATGCTGGCGCACAAAATCAGGTGAAGTGATAAGCTGAGCAGAAATAAACTCACTCGACGACCCGACGCTTCGAGCGGGCCAGTCCTGGAGACAAAGAATTAATATTAGCCCATCAGAGATCTTAACATCATAGAAAGAATCTACGATTTTCATGGAATGGATTGAATTGGGTATGAGATCCCATTGTTGAAAAATCAATTCATCGCGTTCTTTATCAACTCTGTTTGCCGGTTGATAAACATAAATAGAGTAGAGAAGATGACGATAGCCCGGATACTGCTGTTCCAGTTTTCGGTCTATTTCTTTCATTAATGTTGGAAAACTATGTGGTGAGTTGAATAAAGGGCGAGCTTTCTTAGGAAACGCCGGAACTTTTTCCAACTCACCCAATAGAGCCTCCATCCCTTTTTCTTCCGGAGAAAATAACACATTGCCAATCACGGCAAGCTGTTGTCGACTCCAGCTCCGCCATTCGTCTTTGGTTCGTTCTGTTTCGAAATCCCAGGCCCGGTTGGCTACGATGGACTGTTCATAACGATTAAGCATTACCCCGTATAAACATAACCAAAGCGATAATGCAGGCAGGGTTCCATAAAATAAAACATCCGCGTAAGTTGCCATATTCCAGACCCATAAGCTGGAAATAGCACCTGCAATTAACATCAATATCAATACCATTATCCAGAGCCAATACTTTGGTGCTGGAAGCGGTTTTTTTTCAGGAATATCAGGTATAGGCCACGCCATAGTAAAACTCGACACCTGTATGTTTTATTTAAAATCAAGAGGAGAGGTTAAAATAGCCATGAATAATACTCCTGATTACGTTGGCGTTACGATGCTTGGTAACAGGATAAATTAAATAATAAGATAACTTATATTTTATGGCTATCGCTGTAGAATTTCATATTTCAGGCTTAGCCATTCTTTTTTGTAGGCTATCTTAAGAATAGACACAAGCATCTTATGTTTGCATTTTGCGGCAAAGCCTTTTTTACTTTTATATTCACAAATATCAATCCATAACGATTTTTTATCAAATCCGCTCCATATAGAAGGTGCTGGCGTCAGGAGGTTGGTGTAACAAACAGGGGCAACCCATTCAAAAAAAATTTCTTCAACTGTAGCGACAGGGAATTTTTTTGCTATTGATGAAATATATTTTAAGTCAACTTCGTTATCGACAAATATATCTGATAGTGCGCCACATAAATCGAAGTAAACTAGTTGATCTTCCACGTTGTAAACTCCTCGATTTCCTCATCCAGACTGTCAGCGACTACCGAGCCAGCGATACCGCCCGCAGCGCTACCTAATAATACTAGCGCAATGGCACAGACCGGAGCCCCTGGGCCGCAAAGTGACGACACTGTGAGGCCTGCTAACCATCCACCCGCGACACCGCCGCCAACTTGCATACCCTGCCTTATCGCTTCTTTAGGTTTGTTTTCCGCATTTAATATTTCATAGGTTGCCAGTGATGCTGTAATTAAAATACCAACCTTTCCCATTACTTTTAGTCTTTTGTTTGATGTAGTGAATCTAGGGTTGTCTCGCGATGATGACTCAATGATTTCATAATGAATAGAGCTTTTCTGCTGCTCAGTTAACTCCTTGAAGGAGCGTTCGAATTTTTTAAACGCATACTTATCGTATAGATCATCTAATTTTGGTGGCGTTTTTTTATGTTTTTCTGCAAATGACAAGCCTGTTGAGGAGGTGTATTTTCTATGCTCCTCCAGAATTTTATTTCTCATCTCGTAGCAAAATTCAGAAGCTTCTTTCACCGTTATTTTTTTAGCCTTAACCATTTCTTTTACTTCTGATGTAACTCTTTTAATATTTGATGTGTAACTGGTTCTGATATTAGCATCGTTAATAGCATCAGTAGAAAACTTGATAGCTGCACCCTCAAGAGCAGCAATTGCATTATCCAACACCGGGGTCTCTAACTTATGCTCTTGCCCTGCCTCATACAGACCTTTAATGATCATATAATCCATTAATCACCCCATTATATTCTTTAATAGTTGGCTGGTCATACTTTCTCCAATGCTGTTGTCATCACTCGGGCTTTCAATTTCAACGGAAATACAGGACCTGGCAGAAATAGAAGGAATGTATACTTTATTATTTTCATCGAAAATTCCTTTATGCACGCTGCCATCATCCATTGTTAAACGATAATTAATACCTGCATAATTTTCTGTTTTTGGCAAAGCAAAACTTATCCATAAATTATCCATTGCATATTTAGCCTCTTTAACATCAGAAATTGCTTCTTCCAATCCTGCCACATCCCCCTTAGCGTAACTATCCGGAATACCCGGGATAAATTTTGCGTGGCACGGGCAGGAACTAAAACTGTCAAGTGACCCCGCCAGAACCTGGCCTCCATCGAATATATCTGCTACTCCGCCCAGGATTTTATAAGTTCCCGGATGCTTACCACAGTTAACCATGTCCCCTTCTCTGGCAGCAGAAACGCCATACCATTGAAACGTAGGATCACCGGTAAGGATCTTCCCACCGCACGTGGTGCTATCACCAACTCTTAAAAAATAGCCGACGCTCATAGCGCTACCTTTATTTTAAAATGTTATGGAAGTTCATGGAAAGCATTACCAAATTCACTAAAGGCTATTTATAGCGCAGGGAATTGACCAGTCTGTCCCAGATTTCAATCATCTGCGCTTCGCTATAGCGCGTTTTTTTATCAAAATTGTTTATTCCCATGGTTAACCATGGTTTCGCTGGCGCAGCATCGGCCTCGTTGGCATACAGGTCAAACTCATAAAGAGGATTGACATTATTATCCACAGTTTGCGGACCACCGGATAACCATGCCTGGGCTGGTACTCCACCCGGTGAAAGTGCATATTTTTTAATGGTATGCTGATCAGTTATTTTGAGTGTTTTTTCGATTTCTGCAGTACGATTAAAAAGTGTGTCATTAGAACCGGGGTATTTATTATTTGTATACACGCCTAGAATTAAGTCATCATTTTCATAACTAAATGTAATTTTTTCAATATGCTGACCACTATCATCCCGGATAAATCCGTTCGGAATGCACACGCCTTTAGCCGACGGAATATCCTCATCTTTTCTGCCGCTTAACCGGGATATCAGGGACTGCAGGGCAGCCAGCTTGGCTGGTTTCTCATTCATTTGATCTTCGGTAAAACCAGCCTTAATATATGTTTTTTTCCTTTCTATATATTTAGTACTGGATAGATCAAGTATTTCCGCTGTGATAATAAAAGCTGTCATATTGACAAATACATGTGCCTCCAAAACTCTTCCGAGATCATCTTCCCCTGAAATATTCCTGTCGAAAATAACCCCTCTACCACCAGGAAGGATAATTTTCTCTTTTATAAATGGTGCGTTTACAGACTCATTTTCAGGCTTATTAATGGCATCGCGTAGCGTTTGCTCTCTTAACTGCACCCGCTGTTTAAATGCGGGTGGATAGAGAGGTTTGCTTTCAATTTTAAAGTCATCGATAAAAATCATATCGTGAAGCTTATTGTTAAACGACGCAGGAACATCAATCACATAACGCCCGATACACTGCGGTTTGGTTTGCGCAAACAAAGTATTTATTACTGGACTTCCCTTCTGCACTGGCGTGGATGCCGTAGCCGGGGTAATTAACAACATACTGCCCGCTATAAGAGATAACGCTGTAAGCTGCCGAACAGTCTTCATGGGCCCGGGATCTCCTGAACCATTTTCACAATCGCCCTGAGGGTAAACTGCAGGGCAGGCCTGTACTGTATATCCTTCAGGCTGCTGACGTCATAGGCTCCCTAATGGTCAACGTGGGTTGCCAGAACGCTTTTGATTTCGCTGGTTTGAAATTTATGAACAGATGATGCAAATAACTGCCATTCTTTTCACCAGTCAGAACGCTCCCGGGCGCACACGTACGCTACGGCTTATCGTGTCCCATAATGCGATAATTTCCTCTTTGCTGAAGGAAGTTGGCGACATGCGCTGATTATCCAGGGTAAGCATAAAACCCGGGGTCTTATAACTGGCCGTCATTTCATTGATATACATCTCAAAATGATATCGTGGTTCATCGTTGTCTTCTTGCAAGCCTGTTGCCAGGAACTCCTGCACCTGCAGCCCGTTTACACTAAATGCCCCTTTTCTTTCTATTCCTCCCCGTGAACGGGAAATATTACTTTTTATTTCTCCCATTCTTTCCAGCACGGTATTTTCTTCTCGCGTAAAGTTATCATTCGAAACCGCAATGCGTATATTGTCGAAAGTATTACTGATGAGTCCTATGTTAATATCCTCCCGTTCCATTGCTATTGGGTCGGAGGCAATAAACGCATGGGTGATACAGGACCCTGGCTTCGTCGGAATGACGTCATTATCCCTGCCGCTGATCCTCGCCATCAGCAATTGCATCTGGCTGACATCACTTGCGACATAGTTTCTGGCTGGTCGCCCCCTTCGTTGCTCATTATATATAGAGCTCGAATCATTTATGGTCTGCTTTTGAAATTTAATAACTACGCCATTAGTATATAAATAGCCTTCCAGCATGCGCATTGCGTCCGCAACACTTTCGTTTTCATTCCTTTCAAAAATTACACCATCCATACTATCCGGTAACAACCAGACTTTTTTTAAAAAGGGCATATCCTGAGCGTCAATCGTTTTGCTTTCTCGCAGAGCCTTTTCACGTAATGCGATTAACTGCACAAAACCCGGATGATACATTTTCTTTGTCGCCAGATAGGTTTTATACGAATCCTCCGGCCGGGAAATAACCGCTGCCCAAATATTGTTATCCAGAGATGCTGTTTCACTATAGGCCTCAAAGGAGGATGGCAGATCGAGCATATAGCGCCCGACGCAGTAAGGTTTCATTTCAGCGTTTATCTTATTCATATCTACCTGCTGTGATGCTGTTAGTGTTTGCGGTGACGGGTTATAAGGGCGAAAATATTGATACAACCCATATCCCACGACGATTAAAGCGGCGACGATTATTATTTTTTTTTTTATATTATTCATGGTACGCAAGCCCTGTGTTTTTCACCTGTTGTGCAATTCTGATAATTGAGCGAAGAGTAAACCAGCGCGCATTCATGGTGTTGTCCGATTTATATGCCCCCTCATGGTCAACGCCCACACCGAGCTGAGCTTTTAACTTCGGAGAATTGATCACTGCCGCTCTGACCGGTACCGTACCGTCGCCATCGTCCGCTGGGGTCGATAATTTATATTTACGTGTAACATAACCTTGATCGGGTATTTCCAGCGTTGCATAGCGGATGGTCTGGTTTAATTTTCCCGCAGGGTAGAATATTTCCCCCTGTTCGCTGACCTGCGAGCGGTAGGCTTCCGGGGTATGTTTTCCACTTGCGTCCTTCCAGTGCAGTTCTGCATAAGAGGGATATTTCACGCCGTCATTTCCATAAAAAGCATAGGTACTTTCATGGTAGCGTCCATTAAGTCCTTCTATAAACTTTCTAACTTTATTATCAATAATATCCACATATAATTGCCAGTCCTTCTCCAGTTGAATTTTATCCATATCTTTATTTTCTGGATTAATAAAGCGTTCCTCGCACAACCCCCACCACGCCGACCTCTGAGTGTAGATTTCCGTATAAGGGTCTGTCTGAGGCAAAGGCAGCTTAAAGCCCTCAACGTGAAACCAGCCCATACCGTATCCCTTGCCAGGCAAGAGCTGTAGAGGGCCCGGCGATTGTGCCAGCACAGAGGTCATTTCAGCGCCATTACTGCCAATTACTAAACCTGGTATTCCTTCCTCCCCCGCTTTCATCCGTTTATAGGCCATCGGGGCGCCACGATCTGGCATCACCCCGTGCACGATACCCAGTATATTATTCTGTCCGTAATCGCCTTCCAGCAGTTCCGAATAATAACGGGCGACGAGCCCCCCCATTGAATGGGTCACCAGAATTACCTTCTCGCATTTGCGTCCGCTAGCTTTGTAATCGCCAATAATCTTTTCAATACGCTTGGCCAGCATTTTAGCTGAATCCACATTCGACTGTAGCCAGTTATAGCCCACTGCATGGACCGGAAAGAGGTACTGATAGCTTAGTGCCACTTCCTCAGAGGTCAGGTTACTCTCCCCCATCTCGGCTCCCAATGCTTTATCCAGCAGCCTCTCACGCAAGGTCAGGCTACCATTTTTACTGGTCTTATTTTTTAACATTGTCTGGTTATCGTTCAGCGCTTCCTGGAGCCAGGGGAGGAAAGTGCCGTAGCTCATCGCCCCCACTTCTCCCCAGCCTCTTTCCCGGCGAGATTTAAATAACAAGCGCTCTTCCAGACTTTCAGTCTCGATTTTCCCGCTGGGATCAACCACGGTTTTGGTAGGATCCAGTAATTTTTTCCTTTTCGCTGGCCCCCTTCCAATCCAGGGTAACATGCTTGCATTACCATTGACGGTCCAGACCGGATTACCGTCATCGGGGTTCATTAAATTACTGCCCATCACCCCCGGTAAAAACACAACCGGGATGACTCTGTCCGGCATCTTATAAAGTTTGAGCCACTGCTCCTTGTCTTTCGGCGTGGCAATGACCTTATAGAGGGGGTGACCAAACTTGTCGTAGCCTAGCAGGACACTATTGCTTTCAGTGGCTTCAATCATTTGTTAGTCCTCATCCTTCAGGTTTATCTGCAATGATGCAGGGTCAACCAGGTTTTGCTTTTCCCCACGACCGGATGCAGAGGTCATTAACTCCTGCACGGTACCATCGCTGTGCGTCAGGCTGATTTTCTGACCCGCTACAGCTTTATCAGAATAGGGCCACCGTACTTCAGGTCCTATTTCAAATTCGCTGCTCTCCCAACTCTGTGCCGCCTGGCTCATACTCTGCCCGCCGAACTTCTGCCACACCGCCGCCCGCTGGATGATTTTGTCCGGTGCCGCGCATTCCACGACACCATCAGCAATACGGATATAACCGCCTCCGCTGGTGAGAATAATTTCCTGCTTCGCGCTGATAACCAGCTTGCCTTCGCTACTGCTGATGCGAATATCTTTCAGCGCATCCAGCGTCATTTCATCCCCCTGCGCTTGTATCTCTACCTTTCCTTTGCTGGCAAAAATTTTGATACCCAGCTTTTGGGCGAATAAACTCATTCTTTCCCCGGCCGCTACGGTAAATCTTTTCAATGCACTGAAATCAGTATGTTTGCCGCTGGTGCTGATAACATTCTCACCCGCTGATAGCTGCACACTTTTTGGCGTGCTTTGTGCAATGCCCTCCGGAGCAGAGAGTAACAACGCAGATCGTTTCAAATCGGTAAGCGTTTGCTGCAGCAGCATCTTCTGAGCCTGGATATCGGCTATTTCGGCTTTCGCTGTTTCAACCGCACTACTCAGCGCTTCGGCCTGGTTCAGGGCCAGTCGCAGCTGGCTCAGCGCCGCCCCCATATCCAGCGCATTTCCCTGCGCCGCCGTCTGCCCGTCGGCGCTGATAAACAGCCCTTTGCTGGCGCGGATGGCGCCCCAGCTGTCAGTGCGCAGCTCAAAACCTTCGCCGCGCGGCTGGCGCTCACCGTCCACCAGATGTCCGAGATTCAGCTGACTCTTGCCGCCGTACTCGGTGCTGAGCTTGATGTGCTCCTGGCCGCGCGTGTCATCGAGGCGCAGCTTGTTGTTGGCTGGCGTGCGCAGCACGTTGCGCTTGTAGTTGCGGATGGTGACGTGGTCGGCGCGCGATGAGTCGTGCAGCACCCCGGCGATGTACGGGCGGTCCGGGTTGCCGTGCTCGAAGCCAATCGCCACCTCGGTGCCGGCCAGCAGCGGCAGGTGCAGGCCATAGGTGTCGCCGGCGAACGGGCGCGCCTGGCGCACCCACAGGCTTTCATGCCCGCTTTCCCAGCCCGCGCGGTCAAACAGCATATTGACGCGATAGCGTCCGTCGCGGTCAATGTGCCCGTAGGTGTCGTTGGTGGTGGTGCTGGTGATGCGCGCCGGTAGCGTGCCCGCCATCACCGGGCGCGGCGCGGGTTCCGGACGGTAGCCGTAGCGGCCTTCCGCCGGGATGCCGTGAAACGCGGTTTCCATGCTGCTGTCGCGCGCCGCGCGGCAGACAAGCGAGGTGATAACCACGCCGCTGCGAAACATCTCCGCCGCGTTGCTGCCGCTGGCGCGCACCACCACACCCGGCATCAGCGAGGCACAACTGGATTTGGCGCTCAGCTGCGTCTGCCGGTTGAGGTAGCGCTCGTGGCGCAGCCGGGCGTAGAACGCGCCGCTTTCGGTTGCAGGCGTTGCGCTGTAAACCTCGCCCGCCTGCAGATAGTTATCCGCCCAGTGATAGGCCTCGCCGTAGGTGGTGTCGTCGCCGCCGGTGACGTCGGCCTGCGCGTTCATGTCGGCGCTGGCGTCGCGGTAGTTGTAGTCGCGGGTGCTAACGGTTTTCTCCACCACCCGGAAGCGGCTCTCCATCGCCCACACCGATTCTACGCCGCTGTCGTGCAGGCCGGACGGCGGCACGGCGGGCAGCGTCAGGCCGGTCACGTAGCCTTGCGGGCCGTCGTAAAACTCCACCACGTCGATGTTGAGGCGCGTGTCGGTGGTGAAGCGGAACCAGATGCCGACCTCCGCCAGCAGGCGCGAGATGAAGCGCAGGTCGTCCTCGTCAAACTGCATCACCTGCTCGCGCTTCGGGTAGTCGCGGCTGAGGTTAAATACAAAGTCCTGCCCGCGCATGCCGTGGCGCTCGCGCAGGATGGCTTCGGCAATCTGCGGCACCGACATGTCCTGCCAGATGGCGTTCTGACGGGTGCGGGAAAGCAGCGCCAGCCGCGGCTGCAGCGTGATGGCGTAGCGCGCTTCGTCCGCCGAGACCCCGAGCGCATCAAAGCCGGTTACCACGCCCTGCACCACGCGCAGCGGACCGGCTTTGTGCAGCCGCTCGCTAAGGCTCTGCGAGGATGGCAGCAGCGTCAGCGACGCCGGTTTCCGCAGCATCGCTTCGCGGCTGATGTGCTTGTCAGTGCTGGTGAAAATGATGTTCCAGCTGAACGGCGCGCTCAGCGCTTCTGCGCCTTCGAAGCTGAGCACGTCCAGCGGTGATGTGCTGTCGGTGATCTTCAGCAGATGATGGCTGTGGCTGAAGGTGATAATGGCCGTCTCTGTCATGGTGAAATCCTTTTATTGCCGCGTACAGAAAACCGTCGTTAACTCAGAACGTAAAGGTCACATCGCCTTCTTCACTGGTATCCAGCGTCAGGCTGTTGCTTAAGGTGCCGCTGGCGTGGTGCTGCAAAATCATCTGGCTTAGCACCGGCAGAATCTGCTGATTGAGCAAACTGTCGACGTTGCGCGCGCCGGTGTCCGGCAGCAGGCAGGCGTCGGTGAGCATGTCGTACAGACCTTCGCCGATGGTGGTGCGGATGCCGTAATGGCGTTGCAGCCGCTGGCTGACCTGCTTCAGCTTCATTTCCACGATGATGCGCATTGCGTCGCGCGCCAGCGGACGGTAAATCACCGTCTGGAAGCGCGCCAGCAGCGCGGGCTGGAAGTGGTCGCGCAGTATCGGGCGCAGGCACTCCTGCAGGTCGGATTCGGCGGCGTCCGGTGCTTCATCAAGCAGCTGCATCAGAGCATCGCTGCCGAGGTTCGAGGTCATCAGGATTACCGTGTTGCGGAAGTCGATTTCGCGCCCTTCGCCGTCGCGCATAAAGCCACGGTCAAACACCTGATAAAACAGGTTGATGACGTCGCGGTGCGCTTTTTCCACTTCGTCAAGCAGCACCACGCTGTACGGGCGCTTGCGCACCGCTTCGGTAAGAATGCCGCCCTGCCCGTAGCCGACGTAGCCCGGCGGCGAGCCTTTGAGTTGGGAAACGGTGTGCGCTTCCTGATATTCGCTAAGGTTGATGGTAATTAACGACTTCTCGCCGCCGTACAGCAAATCGGCCAGCGCCAGCGCGGTTTCGGTTTTGCCGGTGCCGCTGGTGCCGACCAGCAGGAACACGCCCTGCGGGCCGTTTTCCGAAGTGAGTCCGGTTTTCGAAGCGCGCAGGCGCTGGGCGATGGCGCTGAGCGCGGCGTCCTGACCGACCACACGCGTGGCGAGCTGGGTTTCCAGCGTCAGCAGCTCCGCCTGCTCGTCCTTCATTAATGAAGAGAGCGGTACGCCGGTCCAGTCGGCAATCACGCCCGCCACGATGCGCGCGTCGACGTCGGCGGTGAGCAGCGGCTCGCCGGGCTGCAGCGCGTCGAGGTCGGTCTGGAGCTGTGCGATGGCGCTGCGCTGGCTGGCGTCTTTGCGCCCTTCCAGCAGCTGCTGCATCAGCGACTGCACAATGCCGTAGCGCTGCTCCAGCGCCTCCAGCTCTTCATCAGTGAACGCAATCTGCGTCGCGATGTCGGCCAGTCGCTCCTGCGGAATGGCGCCGCCGAGCGCTTCATCGTCGAGGATGGCGCGCTGCTCAATATTGAGCGCGTCGAGTTTTGCTCTGAGTCGTGTGATGGCTTCTGGCACCGTGTCCTGGCTCATGCGCACACGCGCGGCGGCAGTGTCGAGCAGGTCAACCGCCTTGTCCGGCAGCTGGCGGCCGGTGAGATAGCGACGCGACAGCGTGACGGCGGCGCGCACCGCCGCATCGGTGATGTGCACGCCGTGGTGTTCGGCGTAGCGGGATTTCAGGCCGCGCAGCATCAGGCAGGCGGTATGGTCATCCGGCTCGTCGACTTTCACCATCTGGAAGCGGCGCTCCAGCGCGGCGTCTTTCTCGAAATACTGTTTGTACTCGCTCCAGGTGGTGGCCGCGATGGTACGCAGCTCGCCGCGCGCCAGCGCCGGCTTCAGCAGGTTGGACGCGTCCGCGCCGCCCGCTTGGTTGCCCGCGCCGATGATGGTGTGCGCCTCGTCGATAAACAGCAGGACCGGATGTGGCGCGGCCTGCACTTCGGTGATGATGTTTTTCAGGCGCTGCTCGAATTCGCCCTTCACGCCCGCGCCCGCCTGCAGCATGCCGAGATCCAGCGTATGCACGCTGACCGGCTTGAGGCTGTCCGGCACGTTACCTTCAACAATGCGCAGCGCCAGGCCTTCGACCAGCGCGGTTTTACCCACGCCCGGCTCGCCGACCAGAATCGGGTTGTTTTTGCGGCGACGCGACAGGATATCGACCATCTGGCGGATTTCGTTGTCGCGGCCAAAAACCGGGTCGATTTTGCCGCTGCGCGCGTCAGCGGTGACGTCGCGGGTGAAGCGGACAAGGGCTTCGGTGGTTGGGGTTTCGGTTTCACGTGCCGCGGTTTGTTCGAGGCTGCTGACGGGCATCTCCAGCTGTTCCGCTTCCGCACGCTCATCGGACTGCGCTTCCAGCATCGGCTGTAAACGCTCAAGCTGGCTCATGCGCAGGCTCAGCAGCGGCCACAGACCTTCGCAGCGTACCAGCGACGGCTGCTCAGACAGCGCCATCAGCAGGTGAATACTGCGGATTTGCGGGTTGTTAT
>NZ_AKIU01000038.1:0-66614 GCF_000282675.1 Pantoea sp. GM01
GAAAGTCGCTCAGCGCTTAACTAATCGGCATTACGCCATGAATGGCGGCCCTACAAAGGAACGGTGCGGATTTCGTAGGGTGCGCATTCATGCGCACCTGGAAACCATTTTTCTCTTTATCTTAAAATACAGAGAGTTAATTTTAATCAGCTACACTTGCCTGAGCAAAATATGTCTCAGGAGAGAGAATGAATAACCTGCTACAGGAAAAAATTGGCCAGAACATCCTGGTAAAACTGGCGATGCTGGTGATTATTCTGGCGGGCATTCGCGCCGCCTCGGACATCCTGGTGCCCTTCTTATTAGCCAGCTTCCTGGCGATTGTGTTGAATCCGCTGGTGACGATGTTGATGCGCCGCGGCGTCAAGCGCAGCCTGGCGATTACGCTGGTGATCACGGTGATTTTCATTGTGTTACTGCTGCTGGTCGCGGTGCTCGCCAGCTCGGCGAGTGATTTCAGCGATACCTATCCGCAAATTCGTACCATGCTGGAACAGAAGCTCGCTGTGGTTCAGCACTTCGCCGGACGTTTTCACATCAACATCTCTACCGATGCGCTGGCGGCACGCCTCGATCCCAACGTAGTAATGAATATGGCCACCACCATATTAACGCAGCTGTCAGGCGCGATGACCAACGTGTTGCTGCTGATTCTGACGGTGGTGTTTATGCTGTTTGAAGTGCGCCATCTGCCCTACAAAATGCGTAACGCGATGGTCAATCCGCAGATCCGTATTGCCGGTTTACACCTCGCGCTAAAAGGGGTGACGCACTACCTGGCCCTGAAAACCCTGGTGAGCTTGATTACCGGCGTGGCCGTTTGGCTGTCGCTGCTGCTGCTCGGCGTGAAGTTTGCGCTGTTCTGGGGCGTGGTGGCGTTCATCCTCAACTTTATCCCTAACATCGGGCCGATCATCGCCGGCATTCCACCGTTTATTCAGGCGCTGGTGCTGAACAACATTTATGACGCCATGCTGGTGGCCGCGCTGTTCAGTGCAATTCATATGGTGTTTGGCAATATGCTCGAGCCGCGACTGATGGGGCGCGGGCTGGGACTCTCAACGTTGGTGGTGTTTCTGTCGTTGATTTTCTGGGGTTGGCTGCTGGGCCCGGTTGGCATGTTGCTCTCGGTGCCGCTCACCAGCGTGACCAAGATTTTGATGGAAACCACGCCGGGCGGTAGCCGGTTGGCGATTATGCTGGGTAATGGGCGGCCGGGTAAACGGGCGCGATAACGCCTTTTTACAACACATCGCGCAATAAATTGCGCCGCTACAAATGGTTGCACAGGTTCCGTAGCGGCGCGATTTATCGCGCGGTTTTCGATCAGTGCGTTTGGAACACGCTGTTATCAGTAATCGCCTGGACATCGACTTTGTTTGGCAAGATTTTCAACTCGCTGAACAGATCCGATACCTTCTGCACTTTCGCTACATCATCCGCCGTTACGCCGCGCACGCCGTGTGAAATTCGCGCGGTAATCTGCTGCGCATCCGCCGGTTGCAGCCGCGTTAGCTGCGCATACACCGCGTTATACTGCTGCGGATGGGCCAGCGCCCATGCGCGCGCTTTGGCCAGACGATGCGTAAAATCGGCAATTGCCGCCCGCTTGCCAGGATCGTCAAGTGAGCTTTGCGTCGCGGTAACAAACGACAGCGCGGTGGTGAGCCCTTTGCCGTCACGCAACAGGCGCGCACCGTGCTGCTCAGCAATGCCCAGATAAGGATCGAAGGTCGCCCACGCAGCAATCTGTCCAGAATTGAACGCTGCGCTGGCGTCGGTTGGCAATACAAAGCGCACCGGCACCGTATCGCGCGGCACCTGTGCCTCTTCCAGCGCTTCATACAACAAGTGCTGCGAGATACTACCGCGCGCCGATGACACCACCACCTGCTTGCCCGCCAGATCCTTCACGCTGTGGATCGTCGAATCGGCGGGGACGATCAGGCCATTCGAACCACCATCGCCGACATTGGTGGCGATGATTTTGAGCGGCACGCCGCCCGATGCGGCCATCAATACCGGCAAATCTCCGGCATAGGAGGTATCAACCGCGCCGGCACGCTGCGCTTCAAACAGCGGTGCAGCGCCCTGGAAGTTCGCCCAGCGATATTGATAGGGCGCATCTTTCATCACATCCGCCGCTTCGATCAGCGAGCGCAGATTGCGCGCCTGATCGCCCAGCACCAGCGTGACCTTACTCAAATCAGGCGCGGCCTGGCTGCCAAACGCCGCGCACAGCAATAGCGTAGCAACCACCGGTTTCATCCATTTCATCAGGTCAGCTCTCAGAGTGCGTTGCGGTTGAGCTGGCGGATGTAAGCATCCCAGTGCAGCTGATATTTGTGATGACGGATGCTGTTATCAAATGCCTGGGCGGCTTTCTCGGCGACCGCATCCGGCAGGATGATCAGCTGCGCGCCGCCAGATTGCGCCGCCAACTGGGCCTGGCAGGCACGCTCAAGATAATAGAGGTTGTAGAACGCCTCTTCGATACTGCCGCCGCTGGTCAGCAAACCGTGATTACGCAGAATCAGCGCGTTGCGATCGCCGAGGTCGGTGACGATGCGCTGCTGCTCATCAAGATCCAGCGCGATGCCTTCATAATCATGATAACCAAGGCGATTATGAAAACGGGTGCTGTGCTGCGAAATCATCAGCAGGCCATTTTTCTGCGCCGAAACGCCAATGCCTGCGGCCGTGTGCGTATGCAGCACCGCATGCGCATCGGGACGCGCGCGATGAATCGCGCTGTGAATCACAAATCCAGCAAGGTTAATTCCCAGCCCGGTTGGGTCGTCAATAATGTTGCCGTCGATGTCGATCTTCACCAGCGTTTCCGCCTGAATTTCATCGAAGGTTTGGCCAAAAGCATTGATGAGAAAGTGCGGCTTATCGCCCGGCACGCGCAGGGAAAAATGGGTGTAGATATGATCGGTCCAGCGCAGTTTCGCCGCCAGGTGATAGGCCTGAGCCAGCTTCACCCGCGCCTGCCATTCGCCTTCGCTGATACGCTGCCGTAATGACGCGACATCCAGTGTTTCAGTGCTCATTTCCGTTCCTCATTTCAGGTCAATATGCTTGCCTAACATCGTGGCATAGCGATTTTGCCGCTGGGAAATGCCAATAACGGCAAAACATTGTCATTAAACGCAAAGTGAGGTTGATAATTGACCTATATCAGATCGGTTAATTCTTAAATCGCTAACATGCAGCGCCCGATGAAAGTGGTATGCTGCTGACGCCGCTGTTTGCCTGCTTTCAACTGCTTTAACCGACCGAGGAATGCCTGGTGCCTCCGCAAAAACGAAATCGCGATTTTGGCTGGCTATTAATTATCTGCGCCGGATTATTACCGCTGGTGCTCGGCATCCTTTGTACCGCTATCGAAGCACGCCATACCGTCAGCCAGCAGCAGATTTCCACCGCCAATGCGTTGCTCACCCAGGCCGAAAAGATGAGCGACACTGCGTGGGATATGATTACCGAATTGCGCCAGTATCATTACCAATCCTGTGCGCAGATTGAGGACAAATTGCAGCGCGCCGGCACCCTCAATCCCTATTTTCGCTCGATTGGCATGCTGAAAGGCGATGATATCAGCTGCTCTTCCGCCTTCGGCCTGGCGCCCGGCACGCTGACCGAAATGATGATGCAGCCGCCGCCGATTACCGGCAAAGCCTGGTGGAGCATCTCGGTGCGCGGCACGGTGGGCGTGCCCAATCGTCCGGCGGTAGTCTTTGTCCGTCAGCTGCCGGATACCACCGGTTTTTGGGCGGTGATTGATGGCCAATATCTGCTGGACTTTATGCACGCGATTGGCGAATCGCGCGATTATCAAATGAGCCTGCAGTTTAGCGGCGGCACGGTGATCAGCAGCGGACCAAACGACAACACGCCTGAGCTGTATCTGCAAAGCGAGACCTTCCAGACCGAATCCAGCCGCTATCCAATTAGCGTTACTGTTACGGCGCCCGCCTCCGAATTGCTCAAAGCCTGGCGTCAGGCGCTGTTCATCTTCCTGCCCATGGCGGCAATTTTCTCGATTCTGCTGATGATCCTCACCGCTAACTGGCTGCGTCGCCGCATCTCCTGGCACGATGAGATTGCCCGCGCCATCCGTGCCCGCCAGTTTTCAGTGCACTATCAACCGGTTTACAGCAATAAGTTACAGGCCTGTTCCGGTGCAGAAGCTCTGCTGCGCTGGGAACTGCCGAACGGTGAGATGATTCGCCCTGATATCTTTATCAGCGCTGCCGAAACCGAAGGAATGATTGTGCCGTTGACGCAGCATTTGCTGGAGCTGATGGCCGAAGATATTCAGAGCTGGCAGGTAAAACCCGGTTTTCATATCGGGCTGAACCTGGCAGCGGAACACTTGCAGCATGCTGATTTTGTGGCAGATATCGAGCTATTTGCGGCGCGCATTAAAGATAAACAGATGTCCATTACGCTAGAGCTGACCGAACGTAGCCTGATTGAAGATGGCGAAATGGTGGCCGAGAAACTGCGCCATTTGCGCGCGCAGGGCTTGAAAGTGGCGATCGATGATTTCGGTACCGGCCACTGTTCCTTAACGTATCTGATGAAGTTCCCGCTGGATTACCTGAAGATCGATCGCGGCTTTATCAACGCCATTGAAGGTCTCGAGATTGAGACGCCGGTGCTGGATGCCATTATTAATCTGTGCCACAAGCTGGAGCTGGATGTGCTCGGGGAAGGCGTCGAAACCGCGACACAATTTGAGTACTTACGCCGGCGTGGTGTGATATTTATTCAGGGCTTCTATTATGCCCGTCCATTGGATAATGACCGGCTACGTGCCTGGCTCAATGAGCATGGGCACCAGCCGATTCTCGTTGAGGAACATCATGAACCTGAACTGCATCATTCTTGATGATTATCAGAACGTCGCCCTAACGCTTGCCGATTGGGCGTCTCTCGAACCGCTGGTTCACACCACTTCCCTCACTGAACATTACGCCGACCAGGATGAACTGGTTAAGAAAATCGCCCATGCTGACATTTTGGTGGTGATGCGTGAGCGCACGCCGCTCAGCGCCGAGCTCATTGGCCGCCTACCTGACCTGAAAATGGTGGTCACCTCCGGCATGCGCAATGCTTCAATTGATTTGGATGCCTGCGCCGAACGCTATGTCGCGGTATGCGGCACCGCCAGCAGCAGCGCTGCGCCGATGGAGCTCACTTGGGGATTGCTGCTTGGACTGGCGCGCCACATCGTGCCGGAGAACCAGGCGCTGCGCAGCAACGGGCCGTGGCAGCACACCTTAGGGATGAGCCTGCACGGCAAAACGCTGGGATTACTCGGCTTAGGTAAGATTGGCGGCGAAATGGCCAAAGTGGCGCAGGCATTTGGCATGCAGGTATGCGCGTGGAGCCAAAATTTAACCGCGCAACGTGCGGCAGAGTGCGGCGTGGAACGCATGCCGTCGCTGACTGCGCTGCTGAATACAAGTGATGTGGTGTCGATCCATCTGGTGCTCAGCGATCGTACGCGCCATTTGCTGGACGAAGCCGCGCTGGCGCAGATGAAGCCGGACGCGCTGCTGATTAACACCTCGCGCGCGGGTATTGTCGATCAAGCCGCGATGATCGCCGCGCTGCAATCCGGACAGTTGGCCGGTGCGGGATTAGATGTGTTTGAACAGGAGCCGCTGCCCGCGGATCATCCATTGCGCCAGCTACCTAATGTGCTGGCCACGCCGCATCTCGGCTATGTTGCCGACAGTAACTATCACAGCTACTTTACTCAGGCGGTGGAGGATATTCAGGGATGGTTAACGGGTGCGCCGCTGCGCTCACTGCTCTGAGCGGCCCGCGCGACGTTTTTCGGCAATGCGTAGTGCCACTTCAAGGCTGTCTTCCGCCAGTGCGCTGGCCGGCAGATCGCGCTGCGCGTTAAGACGTTGGTTGATGCGTTCCAGCGTGGGCGTTAATTGCCCTACCAGCTGTTGATATTCATCAAGCTGCGTGATGGGTTGGTTGCGTGCGATGCTGGTTTGCGTCAGCCGTTGTAGCTGGCGCACGCTTTCCAGCGCCTGACTGGAGAGTAATCCCGCCTGGCGCCAGCTTTTCAGGCGCAGCAACAGCTCATCCGGTTGTTGTGCCAGTAATGCCAGCTGCGCATCCGCACGCTCACCACAGTTTATCCATTCGATCGAGGCAGCAGGAACGGCAGCCGTACGCGGTGCCGCAGGCACAAGATTGATAAGATTCCTTTCTACACTGTCAATCATCGACAGCCAGGGATTCTCAAAAAGCTGGGCGTTTTTCCTCGACATGAACACTCCACCAAAGCAAGGCGGCAGAGTATTACTGAATGTTTTAAAGCTGGCAAGCAGTGGTTACCGCCTCGCTTAATGGTAAGTTTTTCTTATTTATTTGCGCAACAATCAGGTATGGCAATAAAGCCGCGGCATACCAGCATAATTGATTATTTGGTCACCATTCGGCAGTTGATACATCTGATAAAAATCATTATTTGCTTCACGGGCCGAAGTGAAAAGGATGATGGGTGCGAGGGCCGCAGGTAAGGTATCGTCGCCCATGACCTGGACTTTTTGCGTATAGACCCGCATGAAATCCCCCTGGCGATGCCATGTGCCGCTGGAGATGCGGTGCAGCCGATAGTGGCTATCGCTTGAGGTTACCGTGCCAAGCAGCATGGCACTGCCGCTGCCATCGGCTTTATAACGATTACGTGAAGTCGCCTCAATCGTTCCTGCTGGCTTTCCTTCATTATCAATGCGGTAAGGAAACTCACACCATTCCGGCACCGGCTCAGCGGGACGAATGAGCAATACCAGCGCCCACGGCAAGATAAAGGCGACAACAATAGCGCTGCCCAGCAAAGATTTACGCATCCGGTAACTCCTGGAAAAAAACCATCCACGACATACATTCGTTATTCTTTTGCGCCATTGGTTTAGCGCAGAGGAAGGCGCTGGTAAATACGCGGGTACGCGAGCGGTTGATATACAACAACTGCGGGACGGAGCCATCGGGCAAATGAGGTTTTAAGGCACGGAACCGGGTGAGTGCATCTTTCACCACGTACGAATCTGCGGAGAGGCTTTCGGTAATAAACACCTGCGTCTGCTGCTCCTGCCCATAAGATTTGTAGCGCGTACCTTCATGGTCGGTTGGCACAAACTCCTGGCGTGCCATTAATGCCAGGCCTGCATTGAGCAGCAGCGCCGCCGCCAGCACGCCGCGCAGCCGCCAGGATTTTTTCTTTACTAGCGGCGGTTTCGTCCGCGGTTCGGGCGACGCCACTGGCGTTGTTTCTGCGGCCGGAAGAGAAGGCGCATCGTCATCGACAGGCACAACATCCACCTGCTCCGCCAGCACGCAGCCGATTAACGGCACATGATGAATCAACGGACCCGGAGCATCTGCCAGCTGCGCCAGACGATTGATCTCAGTGATGGCAACGGTAAGCCGCTCGGCAAAGGGAGCATCCGAGGTTTCACGCTGGAACAGCACATGCAGTGCCTGATTGCGCACCAGCTTCCCCTGCGCGTTAACCACACGATGCAACATGGCGCTTTGCAAAGGCGTCAGCGCCACGCGCTGGGCGGGAGAATTCAGCGGATATAACACCTGTTGTTTGGCATCAAAACACAGACTTTTGGCAAACAAAACAAAGCGCGCCATGCGGATCCTGATTTCCAAAAAGCAATTGGCGCAAGTATAAGTAGTTTCAGCGTTTGGCGCACGCTTACCGCAAATTACTACGAGATTTAGCTGGTTTTTTTGACGCGTTTAAACACGCTATAAGCCACAGCATTAGCTAAAAAATAGACAGTTAATGGCGGAAACATGACAAATATCACACAAAATCGGTATACTCTGTCGCGGTTGGCAATCATTACTCCCCTAATAATTGCCTGGCATGCCAGGGAAAATCGTTATTTCACGGCTATGCTTTAATTTTCTCAACGCCGCGGACTGTTAGCATTCATTGAGTCCGCAGCGTTGAGGATTTTTCGAATTCCAATACAGGGTAACCTCATGAAAATACGTAGGAAGCGTGTAAAACCTATTGGGCTGGATGACGTCACGATTATCGACGATGCCCGTTTACGTAAAGCCATTACCGCAGCGTCTCTGGGCAACGCGATGGAGTGGTTTGATTTTGGTGTTTATGGCTTTGTAGCGTATGCGCTGGGTAAAGTGTTTTTCCCGGATGCGACGCCAGGTATTCAGATGATTGCCGCACTGGCAACCTTCTCGGTGCCATTCCTGATCCGTCCGCTGGGCGGCCTGTTCTTCGGTATGCTGGGCGACAAATACGGTCGTCAAAAAATCCTCTCCATCACCATTGTCATCATGTCGATCAGTACCTTCTGTATCGGCCTGATACCCTCTTATGCCTCGATTGGCATCTGGGCACCGGTGCTGCTGCTGTTGGCGAAAATGGCGCAGGGCTTCTCGGTTGGCGGTGAATACACCGGCGCCTCAATCTTCGTCGCCGAATACTCGCCGGACCGTAAACGCGGCTTTATGGGCAGCTGGCTTGATTTCGGCTCCATTGCCGGCTTCGTGCTGGGTGCGGGCGTCGTGGTGCTGATTTCCACCATCATTGGTGAAGAGAAGTTCCTTGAATGGGGCTGGCGTCTGCCGTTCTTCCTCGCGCTGCCGCTGGGTATTATCGGTCTGTATCTGCGTCATGCGCTGGAAGAGACCCCGGCGTTCCAGCAGCACGTTGAGAAGCTGGAACAGGGTGACCGCGAAGGTCTGCGCGATGGCCCGAAAGTCTCGTTCAAAGAGATTGCGACTAAACACTGGAAGAGCCTGCTGGCCTGTATCGGTCTGGTGATCGCCACCAACGTGACCTACTACATGTTGCTGACCTACATGCCGAGCTACCTGTCGCATAACCTGCACTACTCGGAAGATCACGGTGTGCTGATTATCATTGCCATCATGATGGGTATGTTGTTTGTGCAGCCGGTAATGGGGATGCTGAGTGACCGCTTTGGTCGTCGTCCGTTTGTTATCATCGGCAGCATCGCATTGTTCATCTTCGCGATTCCGGCCTTCATGTTGATCAATAGCGGCGTGCTGGGCCTGATTTTTGCTGGTCTGCTGCTGATGGCGGTGATCCTCAACGCCTTTACCGGTGTGATGGCTTCGTCGCTGCCTGCGATGTTCCCGACGCACATCCGCTACAGTGCGCTGGCGAGTGCGTTCAACATTTCGGTATTGGTTGCCGGTTTAACGCCAACGCTGACTGCCTATCTGGTTGAAGCCACCAACAATCTGTATATGCCGGCTTACTACCTGATGGTGGTGGCAGTGATTGGCTTAATCACCGGTATCTACATGAAAGAGACCGCCAACAAGCCGCTGCGCGGCGCAACACCGGCGGCCTCGGACATGGAAGAGGCGCGTGAAATCCTGCAGGAGCATCACGACAACATCGAGCAGAAAATCGAAGATATTGATGGTGAGATCGCCAAGCTTGAGGCGAAACGTAAAAACCTGGTGCAGCAGCACCCGGACATCAACGAGTAATCTTCCCCACTCCCGCCGCCCGGCGGGAGTTTTCGTTTCCGCACACAATCCTTCATCCGCAGCCGTGAAAAGGGGTAAACTATTGCCACTTTTTTAACCTGCAAAAGTTGTCGAGCATGTCTGAATTTAATCTTATCCAGCGCCCAAGAAGGCTGCGTAAAAGCGCGTCAATGCGCGAAATGTTCCAGGAATCCAACCTGAGCCTGAACGATCTGGCGCTGCCGATCTTCGTCGAAGAGGGCGTAGATGACTACGTGCCTATTAACGCCATGCCGGGCGTGATGCGAATTCCTGAGAAACGACTGGCGTATGAGATCGAGCGTATTGCCAAAGCGGGCATCCGTTCCGTGATGACCTTTGGCATTTCGCACCACACCGACGCCACCGGCAGCGATGCCTGGAATGAAAATGGCCTGGTGGCGCGTATGTCGCGTATTTGTAAAGACACCGTGCCGGAAATGATCGTAATGTCCGATACCTGCTTCTGCGAATACACCAGCCACGGCCATTGCGGCGTACTGTGCGATCACGGCGTCGATAACGACCAAACGCTAATCAACCTCGGTAAGCAAGCGGTGGTGGCGGCGCAGGCCGGCGCGGACTTTATCGCACCTTCTGCCGCGATGGATGGTCAGGTAAAAGCGATCCGTCAGGCGCTGGACGCTGCCGGCTTCACCGATACCGCTATCATGTCGTACTCCACCAAGTTCGCTTCTTCCTTCTACGGTCCGTTCCGTGAAGCGGCAGGTACCGCGCTGAAAGGCGACCGTAAGACTTATCAGATGAATCCCATGAACCGCCGCGAAGCGATTCGTGAGTCGCTGATTGATGAAGCGGAAGGCGCTGATTCCCTGATGGTCAAACCGGCCGGAGCCTACCTCGATATCCTGCGTGACATCCGCGAGCGCACCACGCTGCCGCTGGCTGCGTACCAGGTTAGCGGTGAATACGCGATGATTAAATTCGCCGCGCAGGCCGGTGCCATCGATGAACGCAATGTGGTTCTGGAAAGCCTCGGTGCGATTAAACGTGCCGGCGCCGATCTCATTTTCAGCTATTTTGCCCTTGATCTCGCCGAGCAAAAAATGCTCTGATCCTCGTTACGCTTGGCAGTGGTTATCGCAACCACTGCCCGGCGCTTTCTGCCTGTGTGGCAAAAACACCAGTGTTGTCGTAATTCCATAATTAATAAGAGTAACGCGATGAAAGCACCTGCACTGCCTGCGGACGAGTCACATCGTCTGGCCCAGTTACGTGCGCTCAACATTCTGCATACGCCGGCAGAAGAGCGTTTCGACCGTTTAACCCGCCTTGCCCGTCGTCTCTTTGGCGTGCCGGTGGCGCTCGTGAGCTTAATGGAAGAGGATCATCAATGGTTCAAATCCATCGCTGGACCGAGTGCTGCCACCGCGCCGCGCAATACCTCCTTCTGCGGCCATGCCATTCTGCAAGACGATGTGATGGTGGTGGAAAATCCCTTAGAAGATGAGCGTTTCTGCGACAACCCGCTGGTGAAAGATAACGACAATCCGATACGTTTTTACGCCGGTTGTCCGCTGCGCACGCCCGCTGGCGCTAAAGTCGGCACGCTGTGTCTGATTGACCATCATGTGCGCGAGTTTGACGCTGACGATATCCATACCCTGCGCGATCTGGCTGCCATGGCGGAAGCGGAATTGGTCGCATTTCAGACCGCCACCTCCGATGAGCTGACGCAAATCACCAACCGCCGCGGCTTTATGACGCTCGGCCAGCTGGCGCTGAATGAGTGCCAGGTGAAGCAGTTACCCGCCAGCCTGACCTTCCTCGATCTCGATCGCTTTAAAGCCATCAATGATACGCTCGGCCACCGCGAAGGCGACCGTGCGCTCATGGATTTTGCTGATGCCATGAAGGTGAGCTTCCGCCATGCGGATATCTTTGCCCGCCTGGGCGGCGATGAGTTTGTGGTGCTGTTTAACGGCTTGCAGCAAGCCGATGCCGAAGGCGTGCTGGCGCGCTTTGATCGGTTCCTGCAGCAGCAAACCCAGGATTTGGATCGCCGCTACGTTCTGCACTTCTCATCGGGAATTGTTGAGTTTGATCCCGACCATCCGCAATCGCTGGAGCAGCTGCTGGAAGGCAGCGATGAGCGTATGTACGCCGCTAAAAACGGCAAAAAGCAGCAGAGCGTATAACAAGCGGGTCGCCAACCGTGGCGACCTCATAATCATTGCGTTTGGCCGCTATTTACGCGTCAGCGCCTCAATCAATTGCTGATTAAATTTCTGCGGCTCTTCCATTTGCGGCGCATGTCCCATGCCAGGGAATTCGATTAAACGGGCACCGGGAATCATCTGCGCCACCTGCTTACCCAGGACGTTGTAATGCCCCAGCTTCGCTTTCACTTCCGGTGGCGCAATATCACTGCCAATCGCCGTGGTATCGGCGGTACCAATCATCAGGGTGGTTGGGACGCGTAAATCTTTAAACTCGTAATAGACCGGCTGAGTGAAAATCATGTCGTAGATTAATGCCGAGTTCCACGCCACTTTCTTGTGCCCCGGCCCGCCGTTCAAACCAGCCAGCATATCGACCCATTTGTCATATTCTGGCTTCCACTGGCCGCTGTAATAGGTCTGTTGCTCGTACTTCTTGATGCCCGCCGCATCCAGTTTGAGTTCACGCTGATACCACTGATCGACCGAGCGCCACGGTGCGCCTTTGGCTTTCCAGTCCTCTAAACCAATAGGGTTCACCAGCACCAGCTGCTGCGTTTGCCTGGGATACATCAGCGCGTAGCGCGTTGCCAGCATGCCGCCGGTTGAATGCCCAATGATGATGGCGTTTTCGACGCCGAGCTGCTGCAACAGTTGATGGGTGTTCTGCGCCAGCTGTTGGAAGGTGTATTGATAGTTGGCCGGTTTGGTTGAACTGCAGAAGCCAATCTGATCCGGCGCAATCACACGATAGCCTTTCTGGCTCAGCGCTTTGATGGTGTCGTCCCAGGTGGCGCCGCAGAAGTTTTTGCCGTGCATCAGTACTACGGTGGCTCCATTGGCCTGCTGCTCAGGCTTAACGTCCATATAGCCCATGCTCAGCGTTTGCTGCTGCGAAGAGAAGGAAAAGTGCTGCAGTGGATAGGGATAGCGGAAGCCTTCCAGCTGTTCGCCATACACATTGGCGGCGAACGCAGGTGCAGTACTGGCTATCGCCACCGTGGCCAAAATAACGGCAAGTGACTGTTTTGTCTTAAAACGAAAACCCATAGTGCCCTTCCTTAACAGAGAAAACCTTCAGTCTGACACGTTAATCCGTTTTACGTATTGATGGCGTGTGCCGCAGAGGGATGTAAATTTTACATTTAGCCCATCAACACTATGAAAAATTTGAGTTAATAATAACGTCCGTTATTACGATAAATATTCAACATCAGACCAACACGCAAACGGTTTTGCGCACGGAAAACAAGACCAGTCTTGATGACAAATAATAAATAAGCCAAATAATCAGAAAACTTTACATTAATTGCAGATTGGAAAGATTAATTAAATTACACTCTCTAAGTGTTTATGGAGGACTACAATGACACAGCAAAAATATAATGAAGGGGTGATTGATTCGGTGACCGAATGGATTATGTCTAATTTGGATCAACGTTTAAGCATTGATGATATCGCATTAAAATCGGGCTATTCAAAATGGTATTTGCAGAAACTTTTTGCCCGCTATCACAATGAAACCCTGGCACGCTACATTCGTAAAAAGAAACTGATTCACTGCATCAATGATTTGAAAAACAGCAATGCGCCGATAATTAGCCTGGCCGTAAAATACCACTTTGAAAGTCAGCAATCTTTCACGCGATCGTTTAAACACGTACTCGGCTGCACGCCACTCTTCTGTCGCAAAAGGCAGCTCGATAAGGAAACCCAACAAGCTCTGCACGAAAGTAATGATCCCTGCGTACTTTGTCGACAGGCCGGATTTGATGTTACAGAACGCACGCGAGAAATTGTTGCTCCTAAAGTACGCAGTAATGAATTTTTACCACGTATCAGCTGCGTGATGCGCTAACGAATCCATCACGCTTTTATTAACGCCTTTGCACTCATTTCTGACGCTAATAGACTTATTCATGTCAAATTTAAAGGCTATATCAACGCTGAAAAACGGATGGCGCACCATCCGTTTTTTCATTTAATAGCTCGCTTTATTCAGCGCGATTGCACTGTTTTTAAAATGCGCTAAACGATTATCCAGCGCGGCGGTATAAAGCATGGTATCTACCCCGACGGCGACAAAATTTGCCCCCCATTCGAGAGCACGTTCCGCCATGGCCAGATTAACCGCCAGAAAACCAGCGGCTTTTCCCGCACTGCGGATGCGTTTAATACTGTGTTCAATGATCTTCTGCACCTCGGGATGATCGGCATTATCGGGAAAACCTAATGAAGCTGACAGATCCGCTGGGCCAATAAATATCCCGTCAACACCCTCAACCTCTAGCAGCGCATCCAGATTCTCAATGGCGGTTTTGCTTTCGGCCTGTATCAGCAAACAGAGTTCGTCATTGGCACGCGCCATGTAATTTTCCACCCGCCCCCACCGCGCCGCACGCGCTACCCCAGCTCCTACCCCGCGCATGCCATAAGGTGGATAGCGTGTCGCCCGTACCAGCGCCTGTGCCTGCTCGGCAGTATCAATCATCGGCACCAGCAAAGTACGTGCACCGATATCCAGCACCTGCTTAATCAACGCCGCCTGGAACTCTATCGGACGAATCACCGGCTGGCTGCGATAAGGCGCAATAGCCTGCAACTGATGATAGAGATCCTGCACGGTATTCGGTGCATGTTCGCCATCAATCAATAACCAGTCGTAGCCGCTGGTGGCGGCAATCTCGGCCAGATACGACGATGTGCTGCTGAGCCATAAACCAATCTGCGTTTCACCGTTGGCCAGGCCAGCTTTAAAGGCATTTTTTAATGGATCCTGCATACCCGCTCCTTCTTTAATGCGACGCCTGCTGAGATTGTGGCAATTGACGCTCCACTTTCAGGCTGAGAATAATCAGTGAACCGATGGCAGCGATCAGCGCCAGCGCCAGTAACCCGGCGCTGCTGCTGTTAAACTGCGCCTCGGCATTGACGCGAATCAGCGGGGCGAGGAAGCCACCGACGGCACCAAACAGATTGACGAAGCCGATGCCCGCCGCCAGCGCGGTGCCGGACAGCAGCTGAGTTGGCATGGTCCAGAACACCGGCTGCACGGCAATAAAGCCTACCGCCGCCACGCTAAGTGCGAGGATGGCCAGCAGCGGCGAAACCAATCCGGATAGCCCAATCCCCAGCGCCGCCGCTAGCAAGGTAAACGCCGCCACCCGACGCCGTTCGCCGCTGCGATCGGAATAACGCGGAATCAACCAGGTGCCAAACAGCGCGGCAACCCACGGAATCGCCGCCACCAGCGAAGCGAGAAATCCGACTTTGGTGCCGATCAGCGCCGCCACCTGCGAAGGCAGGAAGAAGATCAGGCCATATACCGCAATCTGAATGGTCATGTAGATAATGGCGAGCTGCCAGACGCGACCGTTACGCAGCGCATCACGCAGCTGTGCGGTGGGCTTTTGCTGCTCCTCGCTCTCCAGCTGGCGCTGCAACGCTTGTTTCTCATCAGCGCTGAGAAAACGCGCGGTTGCCGGCGTGTCGTCGATGTAGCTGAAGGTGAAAAACCCGGCGGCTACCGCTAATAATCCCTCAATAATGAACATCCAGAACCAACCCGGATGTCCCAGCACGCCATGCATTTCCAATAGCGCCCCCGAAAGCGGCGAGCCTAACGTCAACGCCAGCGGTGCGCCCATGTAGAACAAACCCATTACGCTGGCGCGCTGCTGCTGCGGGAACCA
Organism: Pantoea sp. GM01; assembly: GCF_000282675.1. Classification (NCBI taxonomy): domain Bacteria; kingdom Pseudomonadati; phylum Pseudomonadota; class Gammaproteobacteria; order Enterobacterales; family Erwiniaceae; genus Pantoea; species Pantoea sp. GM01. The sequence continues at coordinate 15,431 of NZ_AKIU01000038.1, forward strand.
CAGCGATGTCAGATAGATCATGCCAGGAAAGAATCCCGCCTCAGCGGCACCGAGCAGTGTGCGTACCAGCAGAAATTTGGCCTCGGTGTCGGCAAATGCCATCGCCGCCGAAAGAAATCCCCACAGCAGCGTGGTGCCGCCAATCCAGCTGCGTGCGCCAAAACGTCGCATCAGCAAATTGGCCGGCACGCCGAGCAATGCGTACACCACAAAGAAAATCCCGGCACCGAGCGCGTAAGCTTCGTTACTTAAGCCGGTATCGAGTTGATACGCCTCTTTGGCAAAGCCGATGTTGGCGCGATCAAGAAACGCCAGCACGTAGAGCATCAACATGAAAGGAATGAGGCGGGCACGGTTTTTCTTCACCGCGCTGTGCACCAGATTATCCATTGGGAAAGCCCTCACAAAGGGCTGCGACCATCAGCCGCAGCCCGCGCAGTTAATGGTGATAAGGACGTTTCAGACCTTCGCGATTCAGCTCTACGCCAAAGCCCGGTTTATCCAGTACCGATTTGTGTATGCGGCCATTAACTGGTACCGGCTCATTGATGAGCAGCGGATCAAACTGCGGGCGTAGCGTGCTGCAATCCGGGCTGGTCATCAGGAATTCACTGAATGGCGTATTGGTGAACGTGATTACCGCATGATGTGAGTAAACCGAAGAGCCGTGCGGCACCACCAGCTGACCGCGTGATTTCGCCAGCGCGGCCACTTCAACCAACGTAGTCAGGCCGCCGCACCAACCGACATCGGGTTGCAAAATATCGATGCCGGTTTCTGCCAGGGTGCGGAAGGATTGCAGCGTGCCGTGATGCTCGCCGCTGGTGATTAACATGCCCTGCGGCGCCTGCTTTTTCAGCTGGGCGTAGCCTTCAAATTGTTGTGGCGGCAAACACTCTTCCAGCCACTTGACGTTATAAGGCGCGCAGGCGTGTGCCAGTTTGGTGGCAAAATTCACGTCCTGGCTCATCCAGCAATCCAGCATCAGCCAGAAATCTGCGCCACAGGTTTCACGATAGTGGGCAATGCGCGCCACCTCTTTACGGATGCCTTCGTCACCATCGTGCGGTCCCCACTGCACCGCCATCTTGCCACCGATAAACCCCATTTTTTGCGCCAGATCCGGACGAGCGCCGGTAGCATAGAACTGCAGTTCATCACGCACCGCGCCGCCCAACAGCTTGTATACCGGCAGATCGGTAACTTTGCCGAACAGATCCCACAGCGCTAAATCGACGCACGAAATAGTATTCATCACCACGCCACCGGAACCGGCGTAGTACATGGTGGCATTCATCATCTGGTCGTGAATCAGTTTGATATCGCTAACGCAGCGCCCTTCGATGAAGCGATTCAGATGCTTTTCAACGATAAAGCAGCCCATTTCACCGCCGGTGGTGATGGCAAACCCGGTTTGCCCGTTATCGGCTTCGACTTCAACAATTAGCGTACCTAGCACGTTGATGCCGAAGGATTGTCGCGACTGCTCATACTGTTTGTATTTGCTCATCGGCGTGGCGACATGGTCATCAATCCAGTGATTAGCACCCTGATCGTGGTAATCGCCGCCAGCCGCCGCTTTATCGGCCGTTGCGCCACCGGCAAAGTAGGCGCGGACAGTTTTAATTTTTGGTAGGGACATGAGCTTCTCCGGGTTACGAGGCGTGTTTTTCCGCCGGGCTACGCCAGCCCAGCAGACGGGAAATATCGCGGGCGCAGGCTATCGCCAGGCCGGCAAGGTAATCGCGCTTATCGTCATCAATTTCCAGCCGGGTACCCACCAGCGAAATGGCGGCGACTAACTGCTCGCGAGCATTAAAAATTGGGGCAGCCACACAGCGCACATCGGGATAATCCTCACCGTTATCAAAGCTCCAGCCCTGACGGCGAATGCGCGCCAGCTCAGTACGCAAGGCATCGGCGCTACGCAGCGACGTGGGCGTTACCGCCACAAAGCGCATGTCGTTGATGATGCGTTCCTGCTCTTCGGGGCGTTGCCAGGCAAGCAAACACTTACCAATGCCGGAGCGATACAGCGACAGGCTTTTACCTTCGTGCGAGCGCACGCTGATAGTGGCAGCCGATTCGAGTTTGAGGATGTAACAGGCATGACCGCCATCAAGGATGCCGAGATGACACAACAGATTGGTTTGCTGCATTAACCGCGTAAGACGCGGGCGCGCGATATCGCGGATGTCCATGTGCTGCAGTGCGTGACCGGCGAACTCCACCAGTCGCGTCCACAGGCAGTAGTTGTTATTGCGATCGATGGTGATCAGACGCTGTTTTTTCAGTTCGGCGAACAGCAGATAGGCACTGCTTTTAGGCAGCGCGAGCGTTTCTATAATCTCAGCGGCGCTGCACGGTCCGTGCTGCGCAATAAAGTCGAGAATAGCAATCGCGCGCGTCAGTGCGGGGACAGGTGTGACTTCCAACATGCTGGACTCCAGTCTGATTATCTGGAGGGCAGTGTTGTGGTTTTAGTTGGGTATAAGTGTGCGCCGTATCAAATTCCCTTAGGGAGAGCGCTTCATACAGCAGCGTGTGTGCGGGAATGTGAATCGTGCCGCGCTGAAAGTACAGCCGATTGTACTCAACACCCCAGCGCGCAAGAATTTACGAGAAGATATATTTAACAGCCGCAATCACCATGGTGGTGGCCATCACCATCAGTAAGCGTTTAATCCAGCGCATGTCAGTTTTTAATGCAGAGACGTCTGCTTTCAGTTGTTTGACATCAGCTTTAAGTTCGCCAATATCTTTTTCCACCGCGTCGAGGCGCGTTTCAACTGCGAACAGGCGCGTGTTCAGTTCCTGTATCGCGCCACTTAGTCGAGAATCCAGTTCTTTAATCGCACCGCTCAGCCGATCATCTAGCTCTTTGATTGCCCCACTTAGCCGAACGTCCAGTTCTTTAATTGCACCGCCCAGCCGATCATCCAGTTCTTTAATTGCTCCACTCAGCCGATCATCCAGTTCTTTAATTGCTCCACTAAGGCGAAGATCCAGCTCTTTAATACTCCCGGAAATCCCTTCTCCAGCCTTCATCAAATCCGCACGTGACAGCGCATTGTCCTGCTGCATTTCAGTAAAGATTTCTACCATCGCTTCGGCTTGTTGATCGCTGACACCAGCCAGCTGCAACGCTTTAAAAGCTTTGTGAGTATTCATCATCGCGAGTGTCATCCGTGAAGCTCCTGAGTTGATGTGACGCGTCTGTCAAACATCATGCCCAGCGAGCAATTATTGCACCATGTGACTGTTTGCATTTTGCGCTGCACGGCGAAAAATATCAATTAGTACAACAAGTAACGTGCAATGGGATGCGAGAGCGCTCGCAAACTTTGCGTTAGGATCTGCCGCGAAAGGTTTTACGATATTGCAGTGGGGAGGTGTTCAGCTGCTTCTTAAAATGACGGCGCAGCATCAGCGGCGATGAGAATCCGGCTTTTTCAGCAATCAACTCCACCGGTTGATCGGTTTTCTCCAGAAAACGCTGCGCCAATGCCAGGCGTTGATTCACTAACCAATCGCTAAAACAGCTGCCGGTGGTTTGGTTAAAGCGGCGGGTGAAGCTGCGGCGGCTCATCAGCGCTTTCTCTGCCAGCTGCTCCAGCGTGAGCGCCTGCTGCAGGTTTTCTGTCGCCCAGCTCAGCGCCGACATAAAGCGATCGTTGCCTGCCGAATGATAAACCGGCTGCTCAATGTACTGCGCCTGTCCGCCCTGTCGATGCGGCGGCACCACCAGCATACGCGCGACGCTATTGGCCACATCAACACCACACTGCTCGCGCACCAGATGCAGACAGCAATCAATACTCGCGGCGGTACCTGCCGACGTGACAATCTGCCCTTCGTCGATGTACAGCACGTCGCGATCAATCGCCACATCCTGATACAGGCGTTCAAAATCCGCCATCCAACGCCAATGTGTGGTTGCACGGCGCTGGTTCAGTAAGCCGGCGGCGCCGAGTACAAACGCACCGAGACACAAACCCACGACTTTCGCTCCGCGCTGCGCCGCCTGCTGGAGCGCCTGCAGCAGCTCAGCGGGTGGCGGCACCGAGGGATCGCTCCAGCTTGGCACCACCACCATATCGGCATCGGCCAGCTGTGCTAATCCATGCTCAGCAATAATCGAAAAACCGCTGTTGGTTTTTAATGGGCCGGGATGCGTAGCGCAAATCATTAACTGATAACACAGGGTGCCGTCGTCCTGAGCCGCCTTTTCAAATACCGCGCAGGGCACTGAAAGGTGGAACGGGATGATGTCGTCGAACACCACGACACCGACTTTGATGGGCGAAGCCTTACCTGGCGTTTTTGGCGCAAACTGAACGTTATTTGTCATCCGTTGTACTCCTTCACTCATGGCGAAATCGCCATACTGCACCCCATCGGAAGCCGTGCTGGCCTCCTCTCTACGCTAAACCATCAAAGGATTATTACGTATGAAAAATATTTTTGCTTCAGGAACTCTGGCACTGGCCATGGCAATTTCAGGCAATGCTTTCGCCGCTGAGACTAAGCCTGAGAAAGCGCCAACTATTCGTACCATGAGCGGTGCTACTGCTACTACTTCACTCAATGCGAAACAAACTGCTGTGATCGTCATTGATATTCAAAACGAATATTTCCCTGGCGGTAAAATGCCGATCCCGGATGGCATGCAGGCGCTGAAAAATAGCAAACGCATCGTCGAGTTCGCTCACAAAAACAAGATGCCGGTCTTCTTCGTCCAGCATTTAGGTGATGCCGATGGTCCGCTGTTTGCGAAAGGCAGCCGTTTTGCTGAGTTCCATAAGGATTTGCAGCCAGCCAAGGGTGATCGCGTAATCAGCAAAGCCACGCCAAGCTCATTTGTCGGCACCGACCTGCAGAAGCAGCTGGACTCACTGGGCATCAAACAGCTGATCATTACCGGTCTGATGACGCACATGTGTGTGTCATCCACCGCGCGTGATGCGGTGCCGCTCGGCTACTCCGTCATTATTCCGGAAGATGCGACAGCAACACGTGATCTGGCAACCTGGGACAACAAGGTGGTGGATCATAAAGTCTTGCAGCAAGCGGCACTGACCGGCGTCGCAGATGTGTTCGCTGAAATTAAAACCACTGATGCTGTGCTGGCGATGCCCGTTAAATAATTACTGAACCGGCTGGCCGGGTAACAGTTTGTCAGACATCAAACGGCGGCAGGAGAGACTCTCCTGCCGCGCTTGTTGCTGTTGCTCCGGTGACAAATCCTGCCAAATGCTTTGCAGATGATCTGCAAGCCCTGGCTTGAAATGAATCTTCTGCAGCGCGTAATCGGAATTGCTGCCTTCAATGATGTGCTGCATATCCTGTGATGTATTGCCGCGCCCATCATGAGTGAGAGTACAGAACGTGGCGATGTAGTAGGCTTTATCCTCGTCGCTGTAGTGCGGCATCAGCCACCAGACAACGGCGCTCAGCACAATCAGCAACGGCAGAAGAAATTTGATTTTTAACATGAAGGGCGTCACCCGCTGAAGAGTAAAGCGCGCGATAGTAGCAGATTGCGCGCATGCGGCCTATTCAGCACGCACTACAGCGCCTGCGCGCACGCCCAGGCTGAGCTCCACGCCCACTGGAAGTTATAGCCACCCAGCCAGCCGGTGACATCCACCACTTCACCAATAAAGAACAGCCCCGGCACATCGCGTGCTTCCATGGTTTTCGACGACAGCTGCGTGGTATCTACGCCGCCCAGCGTCACCTCAGCGGTACGATAACCTTCGGTGCCGTTCGGCTGCACACGCCAATGATGCAATGTGTTAACCAGCTCGCTCTGCTGCTTGCTATTCAGCTGCTTCAGCGTGACGTCGGGAATCTGTTTCAGCTCCTGTAGCACTTCCACCAGCCGTTTCGGCAGGATCTTCGCCAGGCTGTTTTTCAGGCTGAGATTAGGATGAGCCTCGCGCTGCACATTAATGAAATCATCCAGTGAGGTGGCAGGCGACAAATCAATGGTGACGAATTCACCAGGCTGCCAATAGCTGGAGATTTGCAACACGGCCGGGCCAGACAGGCCGCGATGGGTGAACAGCATCGCTTCTTTAAATAAGGTGCCGTCCTGCGCGGTGATGGTGGTAGGCAATGCCACGCCCGACAGCGTATTGAGCTGTTCAAGTAGCGGTTTATGCAGCGTGAAAGGCACCAATGCCGCGCGCGTGGGGAACACTTTCAGGCCGAACTGCTCGGCCACTTTGTAGCCGAACGGCGTCGCACCCAGGCCCGGCATCGAGAGTCCACCGCTGGCGATGACCAGTTTTTCCGCCTGCACCGCTGTGCCGTTAAGCTGCAAGGTGTAACCGCTGTCGTCACGATCCACGCTCATCACTTCGCTGCGCAAACGCACGGTAACCTGGCCAGCCTCACACTCTTTTAATAACAGATCGACAATCTGCTGCGCCGAGTCATCGCAGAATAACTGTCCCAGCGTTTTCTCGTGATACGCAATGCCATGGCGATTCACCAGGTCGATGAAATCCCACTGGTTGTAACGCGCCAGCGCCGATTTACAGAAATGCGGGTTGTGCGACAGATACGCCGCAGGCTCGGTGAACATGTTGGTGAAGTTGCAGCGGCCGCCACCCGACATCAAAATTTTGCGTCCGGCTTTTTTGCCGTTATCCAGCAGCAGCACGCGACGACCCAATTGCCCTGCCTGCGCCGCACAGAACATGCCGGCTGCGCCTGCACCAATAATGATAACGTCAAACTTTTCCACTGCTTTATCCGCCTTGCCCGAAAGGCGCTGATTGTAGGGATTTGCGGCTTTTAGCGCTAGCGTCAAAAAATTGCCGTAAATATGTCATAATGTAACTCACTAATTTTTAGCTGTTTTCAGCTAAATCTATACGCTGCATTACAATTTTAAGACAAGAAAGAGCTATATTTTTCTTTCATATCGCGCACGTTGTCGCAGATAATGCGCCGCGTTCATGTCCTCCCAAAATGGCGTAACGTTTATGCTACATCTGTTTGCTGGTCTCGACCTCAGTACCAGCCTGTTACTGATTCTTGCTCTGCTGTTTGTATTGTTTTATGAAGCAATCAACGGTTTTCACGACACTGCTAACGCGGTCGCGACTGTCATTTATACCCGTGCGATGCGGGCGCAACTGGCGGTTGTCATGGCGGGTGTTTTCAACTTTCTGGGTGTTTTGCTTGGTGGATTGAGCGTGGCGTATGCCATCGTTCACATGCTTCCGACCGATTTACTGTTGAATGTCGGTTCGGCCCACGGCCTCGCAATGGTCTTCTCCATGCTGCTGGCCGCGATTATCTGGAACCTTGGCACCTGGTATTTAGGTTTGCCGGCGTCCAGTTCTCATACTTTGATTGGCGCCATCATCGGTATTGGTCTCACCAACGCCCTGATGACCGGCACCTCGGTGGTTGACGCGCTCAACCTGCCGAAAGTCATCAATATCTTCATGTCCCTGATTCTTTCGCCGATTGTTGGTCTGGTGATAGCAGGCGGGCTGATCTTTATCCTGCGTCGCTACTGGAGCGGAACCACTAAGCGTTCACGCATCCACATGACGCCTGCCGATCGTGAAAAGATTGATGGCAAGAAAAAGCCGCCGTTCTGGACGCGCATCGCCCTGATCGTTTCGGCGATTGGCGTGAGCTATTCACACGGCGCAAACGATGGTCAGAAAGGCATTGGCCTGATTATGCTGGTGCTGATCGGCGTCGCGCCAGCCGGGTTTGTGGTTAACCTGAATGCGTCGGGTTATGACATCACCCGCACACGCGATGCTGTTAACCATCTGGAACAGTATTATCAGCAGCATAACGAGTCGCTGGCGCATATGGTGCAGCTTGCACCGCCGGTGGTACCAACGCCGGAAGAGTCAGTCGGCGGCCCGCAGGAGTTCCATTGCGATAGCAGCCGTGCGCTGCAAGCCATCGATCGTGCGCAGCTGCTGCTGAACAACCTGCAGAGCTATGATCAGCTGTCGGTTGATCAACGCGGACAGATGCGTCGTCTGCTGCTGTGTGTCTCCGATACCGTGGATAAAGTGGCTAAGCTGCCGGAAACCAGTGCGGAAGATAAGCGCTTCCTCAACAAGCTGAAAAGCGATTTGCTGGGCACCGTTGAGTACGCACCGATCTGGATTATTGTTGCTGTGGCGCTGGCGCTGGGCATCGGTACCATGATTGGCTGGCGTCGCGTTGCCACCACCATCGGTGAGAAAATCGGTAAGAAAGGCATGACCTATGCGCAGGGTATGTCGGCGCAGGTGACGGCTGCGGTATCGATTGGCGTCGCCAGTTATACCGGTATGCCGGTTTCCACGACGCACATTCTGTCATCGTCGGTAGCCGGTACTATGCTGGTGGATGGCGGTGGATTGCAGAGCCGCACCATCAAAAATATCGCCATGGCGTGGGTATTCACCCTGCCGGTGTGTATTTTGCTGTCGGGTTCGCTTTACTGGATTGCGTTGAAATTAATTTAATAGATACCCTAAATAATTCGAATTGCAGGAAGGCAGCAAGTGGGTGAGTCCCCAGGAGCTTACTGAAGTAAGTGACTGGGGTGAACACACGCAGCTAACGCAGCTGCAAGTCGAAGTATGACGGGTATGAGGGCGACAGCGATGTCGCCCTTTTTTATGGCACTTTTTAAGCGCAGTTTTATTGCCAGATTGCCATCGCAATCAGGCTGACCACCACCAAAAAGCAGAGCCCGCTGGTCAGCACGAACTGACCGCGCACGCGCTCACAGCGGCGAATGAATTCGTCGTCATGATGATCGTGATAGCGCTTATCCCAGATATAGCGCACCAGCCGCACCTGCTTGCTCGGCTGCCCGTGCGAGGTGAAGAACCCCGCGCCATCCACGTATTGATATAACAGCGGATCGCAACCGCGCAAAACGGCCAATAGTGAGCGCAAAGAAGAGAAGTAGCGCGCCATATTCACCAGACAAACCACACACAGAGCCCAAAAAAGCGCGATAGTGCTGATCATGTTCCCCTCCCGGCTGGAGCCGCAACGACGTCGAACGCAGCGGGGAATTGCTGTAGACGCCGCACGGGAAATAAACCAGCCACTGAATGATTCCGATTGCATTGTTGTTATGCGAACCTGAGTGCGCGACTCATACGGCAGTGGCACTTATTTTCAGTGTAGGAGATCTGTTCAATTTTTTTCCAGCGATGATTTTCGTTCGGGGCGAGTGAAAAAGCCGATAACGCTTGATCTTCCTCACAAGCGGACTTTCGCTTGCAGCATTTGTTAACAACTCTGGCTATACTCAGGGCATAACAAAAACCGCCTGCAAGGCTGAAATAGTGGTTGGTGGCGCTTCATCGCCGTCTCGCGCAAAGGAACCGCCTACCGTGAAAGCAGGAAGATTGCCCCGAATCTTGAGAAAGGAGTTTTATCATGGCTTATAAACACATCCTGATTGCAGTAGACCTTTCCCCGGAAAGCCAGTTGCTGGTTGATAAAGCCGTTTCGCTGGCCCGCCCTTACGACGCGAAAATCTCGCTGATCCATGTTGATGTGAACTATTCAGACCTCTACACCGGGCTGATTGACGTTAATCTGGGTGACATGCAGAAGCGTATTTCTGAAGAGACGCACACCGCGCTGAAAGAGCTTTCGATCAATGCCGGCTATCCGATCAGTGAAACCCTGAGTGGCAGCGGCGATCTCGGCCAGGTGCTGGTGGATGCGATTAAGAAATATGACGTGGATTTGGTGGTATGTGGCCACCATCAGGACTTCTGGAGCAAGCTGATGTCCTCAGCACGCCAGTTGATTAATACCGTGCATATCGACATGTTAATCGTGCCGCTGCGCGATGAAGACGAAGAATAATTGATCAGGTCAGCGTGAATGCTGACCTGACAATTCGTAGGGTCGGCATTCATGCCGACCTTTTTCATGCCCGCACGATCTACGCCAGCGGCGGATAAATATCAAAACGATGGCTTTTAGTCACCACCGCATCTTGTGTCACCACGCCCGCTAGCGGCGGCGCGTAGTCCGGACGCTTCACCACGATACGCTTCTTCGCCAGTCGGCGCGCCGGTTCCAGCAGCGCATCGGCATCTTGATCGGGCCCCACCAGCGACTGAAACACGCGCATCTCTTTCTTTACCATCGCGCTTTTCTGCCGATGCGGATACATCGGATCGAGATACACCACATCCGGTGCGGGAGTGATCTCGCTCAGTGCCTGTTGGCTAACGACATGCAGTAGCGTAAGGCGATCGCGCAGCCAGCCGCCAATCTCTGCATCCTCGTAGCCACGACGCAAACCATCCTCCAGCAACGCCGCCACCACCGGATGCCGCTCTAGCATACGCACACGACAACCGAGCGCCGCCAGCACAAAGGCATCGCGCCCTAATCCGGCCGTCGCATCAATCACTTCAGGCAGATAACCACTTTTGATGCCGACTGCTTTCGCCACCGCTTCGCCGCGACCGCCACCAAACTTACGCCGATGCGCCATCGCACCCGACACGAAATCCACAAAGATGCCGCCAAGTTTAGGCTCATCCAGCTTACGCAGTTCAAGGTGCTGCGGCGTTAACACCAGCGCCATGGTCGCCTGAACGTCCTGCTGCAGGCCCCAGCGCTCAGCCAAATGTAATAAGGCGCCGTCTCCGGCGCCTGATTCATCGATTAAACCAATTTTCACAAGCCGGCTTATCCCTGAATTCCGTAGTGTTCCAGCATCGCATCGAGCTGTGGTTCACGGCCTCGGAAGCGTTTGAACAGCTCCATTGGCTCTTCAGAACCGCCACGCGTCAGGATGTTGTCGAGGAACGACTGGCCAGTCTGACGGTTGAAAATGCCCTCTTCTTCGAAGCGCGAATAGGCATCGGCAGCCAGCACATCGGCCCACAGATAGCTGTAGTAACCTGCCGCATAACCGCCGGCGAACACGTGGCTGAAGGCGTGCGGGAAGCGGCCCCACTCCGGGCTTGGCACCACGGCAACCTGCTTCTTCACTTCACGCAGGGTTTCGAGGATTTGCGCGCCTTTCGCCGGATCGAACTCGGTATGCAGGCGGAAATCGAACAGGCCGAACTCCAGCTGACGCAGGATAAACAGCGCCGCCTGATAGTTTTTCGCCGCCAGCATTTTATCCAGCAGTTCCTTCGGCAGCGGTTCGCCGGTTTCATAGTGGCCGGAGATAAACGCCAGCGCTTCCGGCTCCCAGCACCAGTTCTCCATAAACTGGCTCGGCAGCTCCACGGCATCCCACGGCACACCGCTGATACCGGATACGCCCGGCGTTTCGATGCGCGTCAGCATGTGATGCAGACCATGACCAAATTCGTGGAACAGCGTGATCACTTCATCATGCGTGAACAGCGCCGGTTTGCCCTGCAGCGGACGGTTGAAGTTACAGGTGAGATACGCCACCGGCTTCTGCAGGCTGCCATCGGCTTTACGCATCTGGCCCACACAATCGTCCATCCACGCGCCGCCACGCTTGTGTTCGCGCGCATACAGGTCGAGATAGAAGCTGCCGCGCAGTTCGCCGCTTTCATCGAACAGATCGAAGAAGCGTACGTCCGGATGGTAAACATCCACGTCTTTGCGCTCTTTGGCAGTAATGCCGTAGATGCGTTTTACTACTTCAAATAGGCCACTTACCGCGCGCGCTTCCGGGAAGTACGGACGCAGCTGCTCATCGCTGATGGTGTAGAGATGCTGTTTCTGCTTTTCGCCGTAGTAGGTCAAATCCCACGGATTCATCTCGTCGACGCCGAACTCTTTTTTGGCGAAGGCGCGCAGCTGAGCCAGCTCTTTTTCGCCCTGCGGACGCGCACGTTTCGCCAGATCGGTGAGGAACTCAATAACCTGCGCCGGACTTTCCGCCATTTTAGTGGCCAGCGATTTGTCAGCGTAGGAGTCGAAGCCCAGCAGCTGAGCCAGTTCGTGGCGCAGCGCCAGCTCTTCCGCCATCACCGGACCATTGTCCCATTTGCCGGCATTCGGGCCCTGCTCGGACGCACGCGTTGAATAGGCGCGATACAGCTCTTCACGCAGCGCGGCGTTATCGCAATAGGTCATGACAGGCAGATAGCTTGGGATATCCAGCGTCAGCAGCCAGCCCTGTTGCTCTCTGGCTTCGGCCTGTGCTTTGGCTGCGGCCAGCGCGCTCTCCGGCATGCCCGCCAGATCGGCTTCATCGGTCACCAGCTTGCTCCAGCCCATGGTGGCATCAAGCACGTTGTTGCTATACGTCGAGCCCAGCTCAGACAGACGCGCAGCGATTTCGCCATAGCGCTTCTGTTTCGCTTTATCGAGGCCGATACCGGACAACTCGAAATCACGCAGGCTGTTATCCACCGCTTTCTGCTGCGCAGTATCGAGGCCCGCGTAGCTATCGCCCTCTTTCAGGTTGCGATATGCCTGATATAAACCTTCGTGCTGGCCAACCCAGGTGCTGTACTCGGAGAGCAGCGGCAGCGTTTGCTCGTAAGCTTCACGCAGTTCCGGGCTATTTTTCACTGAATTGAGGTGGCTGACCGGCGAGAACAGGCGACCTAAGCGATCGTCCACTTCAGCCAGCGGCTGAACCAGATTATTCCATGTGTAGGGCGCGCCTTGCGCCACTACGCGTTCCACCGCTGCACGGCAGTCGTTCAGCGCTTCGGTAACCGCTGGAACCACATGTTCAGGTTTGATGGCAGAAAACGGCGGAAGCGAAAAAGGCGTGAGTAACGGATTGGTCATAAGCGCAGTCCTTTCATGATGAAGTTGCGCGCGAACTCTCGCGCGACACAATTTTACTAACATGCGGCTTGATGGCATGAAAATCAATGCCACTAAGGATGGACTAGCGAAGAAAAGCCCGCCAGAAGGCAGGCTGAAGATTATTTAATCGCGAGCTGATAATGGATGACATCGTACGGCGCCACCCACGGCGGCAATGGTTCACGCTCAAAGATATCTTTGGCCAGCGCCCAGCCTTCCACTTCGCCCCCTTTACCGGTGAGCGACATGCCGTCATGCATCAGCGGCGGCAGATGATTATCAAAGGGCACGTTGTCATCCGCAAAATTGTTAATGACTTTGCCGCTCAAGGTGCTGACTTTTACGTTAAGTTCTACCGGCTGGTCAGGAATGAGCTTCGATTGCACCGATTTCACCGCAAACCAGTGCATACCGTTTTCTGCCCGCAGCGCCTTGCGCTTCTCTAGCTGCTGATTCAGCTGCGCATAGCCTTTGGCAATTAGCGCACTCATCCCTTTATTGATCGACGCCTGCATCGTGGCATAACGCTGCGCCATCTCTTTACTGCTTAGCGCCGAGGTGCCGGTTTTCAACTGCGTGGTTACGCCAGCGATCAACTGATCCATGCTGATGTCGAGACCGACATCTTTTACCATTTGCAGCTGCGCGACGGCATTGCTGGCGATGGATTGGCCCAGCGTATAGCCATCACGTTCGGCATCACTTTGCGGTGCCGCGATCGTGCTGGCATCGCTCCTGGTCTGCCTGGCCGCCAATTGCTTTTCCAGCTCGCTGATGCGGGCGCGCAATTGCTTCACTTCTCTCTGATCGGCTGCATGGACGACAGGCCTGGCGACCGGTTTTGCTACCGGCGGTAACTGCGGTTTTGGCTTTTGGCCTGGTACAGGAGGCAGCGTGCGTGCGGCATCGCCAAAGGCGTGCAGCATCTCCTCTTCAGAAGCCGCGCAAGCCAGCGCCGGGAATAATAGTGCGGTGATGAAAAGGACAACGGGCAGATGACGCTGTGTCATCACAATCTCCTGAGGCAGCCTTAAGAACACAAAAGGCTTCATCTCTATGGATAAAATAGAGATGAAGCCCATCCTGCGCGCGAAATATCGCGCTGCTACTTCGCGGGTATGATTAAGAACGCGCGTGTTAACCGGCCTGGCGAATAATCAGCTGTGACAGACGAGTCTTAATACGGAAACACAACTCACGAATCTGGAACTGATAACGTGGCATCACTAAATCGTTAATATCCGCGCCAATTGAATCTTTAATTTGCAGATATTTATTGGTCTGGGCACCGATTTTCTGGAATTCGGCTTGATAGCTGTCATACGAGGCCTGGCTATAAAGGCGCATCGCGTCGAGCTCTTTGCGGCACTGCTGAATGTTGCTGGCACGGTCGTCACTAAATGAGGCGCTTGCTGGCTGAGCCGGTGCGGAAGCCACAAAAGGAGTACCTTGCTGCTCTGGCGCATTTTGCGCAGCAGGCTGCTCGTCCGCAGTTGGCGGTGTGACCAAACTATGAACGGGTTGTTGTTTCGCGCAGCCCGTCAGTACCAACAGGCTTGCCACCGCGATACCAGTCATTTTTTTCATTATTTTCACCAGGAGTTGTTAGAGATGCTTGAAGCAAAAAATTATACGGCCTTAACCGGAAAGTTTCCTGCCAGACTCTCTGGCATTTGGCTTATGACCGCTTGGTTTAGCGCAGACTAACTTACTTAATCTATGGATGAAATTCGAGTAAGGAATTTTCCTTAGGAATATTCGCTGATAACCAGGCAAGTCGCAACCCGCTATAGCGACGCTTTATCGCAAAACTTAAGCGTCTCGCAAAACGTCAGCAATTTTTACCCAGCACGGCTATAATCGCGCCACACACGATGTATTGACTCCCTTTGATCCAACCGCGGACCCCTCTCTTTTATGCTGAGTTATCGCCACAGTTTTCATGCCGGCAACCATGCCGACGTGCTGAAACACACCGTTGAAAGCCTGATCCTCACCGCCCTGATGGAGAAGGAGAAACCTTTCCTCTATCTGGATACCCATGCCGGTGCCGGACGTTACCTGCTGAGCGGTGAGCACGCCGAGCGTACCGGTGAATATCTGGAAGGCATCGGCCGTATCTGGCAGCAGCCGGATGTGCCTGAGCTGCTGAAGCCGTATCTTTCGGCGGTGCGTAATCTCAACCCACACGGCACCTTAAAGTATTATCCCGGTTCACCGTTGATTGCCCGCTTCCTGCTGCGTGAAGAGGACAAGATGGAGCTGACCGAGCTGCACTCCAGCGATTATCCGCTGCTGCGCACCGAGTTCAGCAAAGATTCGCGCGCGCGCGTGGCGCGTGGCGATGGCTATCAGCAGCTGAAAGCCAAACTGCCGCCGCTGAGCCGTCGCGGTCTGATTCTGATCGATCCGCCATATGAGATGAAAAGCGATTATCAGGATGTGGTGAAAGGCATTCAGGAAGGCCACAAGCGCTTCGCCACCGGCGTGTTCGCGCTGTGGTATCCAGTGGTAATGCGTCAGCAGATCAAGCACATGGTAAAAGATTTGCAGGCCACTAATATCCGCAACATTCTGCAGATTGAGCTGGCGGTACGTCCGGACAGCGATCAGCGCGGCATGACCGCCTCCGGCATGATCGTCATTAACCCGCCGTGGAAGCTCAAAGCACAGATGGAAGAGCTGCTGCCGTGGCTGCATCAGAAGCTGGTGCCAGCCGGCACCGGTCACTTCAGCGTCACGCAGATCGTACCAGAGTAAGTTCGCTCACGGCGCTGCCAGCCAAATAGGATAATTATCATGTGGATCATTCTGGCTGGCGCGCTCGCTGTGCTGTCGCCCGCCAAACGTTTTTCGGTACTGCTGCTCACGCTGGCCACGATTCTCGGCCTGTTTCAGGATGTGCTGGATTGGCCGGCGATGCTGCTGCTCGGCGCAATAGCCATTATCGCGTGGGTTCGCGTCGAAAACAGCGCGCGCTGGATTCAGCTGGTCAGTGAAGCCGCGCTGGTTGCCATCGCCATTGGCCTGTTTATGCACTTTTTCCCGGGCTTCAAAAATCCGCGCCAGGTTGAAGATGTGCAGGCCGGGCCGCTCAGCCTGCCGTTCAGCTTCTCCTACAACTTCGATAAAGCGCTGATTCCGTTTGTGTTGCTCATCTGCTTGCCGCAGCTGTTTCGCACCAAGGCCGCTCCGCCACGTTACAAAATTTTGTGGCTGGCGCTGCTGGCGGCGATTCCGCTGCTGCTCTACGTGGCGGTGCAGTTAGGTGGTTTGGCCGTTGAGCCGCACTGGCCGGAGTGGCTGGGCAGTTTTATGCTGGCGAACCTGTTCTTCGTTTCACTGGCGGAAGAAGCGTTCTTTCGCGGCTATCTGCAGCAGCGCCTGCGCCAGCACATCGGCGCCGTGGCGGCACTGCTGCTGACGTCGCTGCTGTTTGGTTTAGCGCATTTTCCCGGCGGGCCGCTGCTGATGATCTTCGCCACGCTGGCCGGGCTGATTTACGGTCTGGCGTGGCACTGGAGTGGACGCCTGTGGGTTGCCACCGGCGTGCATTTCATTTTCAACATGACGCACCTGCTGTTCTTCACCTATCCGGCGCTACAGCACTAAACCTCGAACACCGCGAAATCATGTGCCAGCTCGGTCGCAGCAAACACCGACTGGCACTCCGCCAGCAGTTTTTCCCGATCCTTCGATAAATAGCGCGAGCTGAAATGCGTGGCGATCAAGCGCTTAGCGCCTGATTGTTTGGCCACTTCGGCTGCCTGAATCGTGGTTGAGTGACCGCGCCCGTTGGCTTTCTCCTGCAGCGCCGTTTCCAGCGTGGTTTCATGCACCATCACATCGGCATTGGCGGCCAGCTGCAGCGCAACATCGGTGGGTGCGGTGTCGCCAAATATCGCCAGCACTTTGCCTTTGGTAGCAGGCCCAAGATACTCCGCGCCGTTGATCTCCCGACCATCCTCCAGCTGGATGCGCTTGCCTGCTTTTAAATCCTGATACCACGGACCGCGCGGTACGCCTTCTGCTTTCAAACGCGGCGCATCAAGGAAGCCCGGCTTGTCGTGCTGCTCAATGCGATAGCCAAAGCACTCAATCACATGATTCATCGGCCAGGCAGTAACACGAAATTCGCCATCATCCAGCACCAAACCGGCTTCGATTTCGACAATTTCCAGCGGATAGGAGGTGTAAGAGCCGCTTAAACTGAGCGCCGTCTCGATAAACTGGCGAATACCTGCTGGACCGTAAATGGTCATCGGTTCGGGGATGCCCGCCATCGAACGGCTGGTGAGCAATCCTGGCAGCCCGAAGATGTGGTCGCCATGCAGATGGGTGATGAAGATTTTTTCCAGCTTGCCCGGCTTGAGCGCCGAGCGCATGTATTGATGCTGTGTTGCTTCGCCGCAGTCGAACAGCCAGGTTTCACCGCGTTTCGACAGCGTTAGCGCAATCGCGGTGACATTACGTTGCAGGCTGGGCGCACCGCCGCCGGTGCCGAGAAAAGTCAGTTGCATATTCATTTCCTTTTGACGAGTAGCACCCGTCATAATTCATGTTGCAGGAAGGCGGCAAATCCTTTAATCCCAGGAGCATAGTTCACTATGTGACTGGGGTTAAAGGATGCAGCCAACGCGCCTGCGGCTTGAAGTATGGCGGGTTTCGGGATTCAACCCTATTACATTTATAGGTGCAATCTTTGCGCGCCTCACGCCTCAAGCGTTAAACTCTATGCCAATTTTCTTCCAACAGATGGACATAACGGATGACCAGACATTTTGACTACCTCGCCATCGGCGGCGGCAGCGGCGGTATCGCCTCGATTAACCGCGCTGCGATGCACGGCCAGAAATGCGCGCTGATTGAAGCCAAAGAGCTGGGCGGCACCTGCGTCAACGTCGGCTGCGTACCGAAAAAGGTGATGTGGCACGCGGCGCAAATCGCTGAAGCGATTCATCTTTATGGACCGGATTATGGCTTCGATACCACGGTAAACCGTTTTGACTGGTCAGTTCTGGTGAAAAACCGTAGCGCCTACATCGATCGCATTCACAGCTCGTACGACAACGTGCTGGGCAAAAATAAGGTGGAAGTGATCAAAGGCTTCGCGCGCTTTATCGATGCCAATACCGTGGAAGTCAACGGTGAAACACTCACCGCCGATCACATTCTGATCGCCACCGGCGGTCGTCCAAGCCACCCAGACGTACCGGGCGCGGAGTACGGTATCGACTCAGACGGCTTCTTCGAGCTGGATGCGTTGCCAAAGCGCGTGGCGGTGGTGGGTGCAGGTTATATCGCGGTAGAACTGGCCGGCGTGGTTAATGCGCTGGGCGCAGAAACGCACCTGTTCGTGCGTAAACACGCGCCGCTGCGCAGCTTCGATCCGCTGATCGTCGATACGCTGGTAGAAGTGATGCAGGCGGAAGGGCCAACGCTGCACACCGAATCGATCCCGAAAGCCGTGATTAAAAACGCTGACGGCAGCCTGACGCTGCAGCTGGAGAGCGGCCACGAGCAAACTGTGGATTGTCTGGTGTGGGCGATTGGCCGTGAACCGGCGACCGATAACCTCAATCTGGCGGCAACCGGCGTTAAGCTGAATGAAAAAGGCTATATCAGCGTCGATAAATTCCAGAACACCAATGTGCAAGGCATTTATGCGGTGGGTGATAACACCGGCGCGGTTGAGCTCACGCCAGTCGCGGTAGCAGCCGGTCGTCGTCTCTCCGAGCGTCTGTTTAACAACAAGCCGGACGAGCATCTGGATTTCAGCAACGTGCCAACCGTGGTGTTCAGCCATCCGCCGATTGGCACCGTTGGCCTGAGCGAACCGCAGGCGCGCGAGCAGCACGGCGACGATCAGGTGAAAGTGTACACCTCCTCCTTCACCGCGATGTACACCGCGGTAACGCAACATCGCCAGCCGTGCCGCATGAAGCTGGTGTGCGTCGGTCCGGAAGAGAAGATTGTCGGCATCCACGGTATCGGCAACGGTATGGATGAAATGCTGCAAGGCTTCGCGGTGGCGCTAAAAATGGGCGCAACCAAAAAAGACTTCGATAACACCGTGGCGATCCACCCCACCGCGGCCGAAGAATTTGTGACGATGCGTTAATATCGGTTTGATTAATAAACCGCTAATCTCGTAAATAACATCAGGATGCTTATGCATCCTGATGTTGATTTATTAAAGTTCATCGCTATCTTTTTCCAGTTTCGCTGGTTTAACAAGTGACTTCTTTTCTGCTGAAGCCAATCTCCGCTCAACTTTTTTTACATCTTCAGCAGCCGATAAACTTTCAGGTCTAATTCCTCGACTGAGTAATGTTTCTCTTACCGCCTGGTTATTATTAACGTGCTCGCCGGATATCTGCAGCTCACTTTGCATTTGTAACGTACGAGCATTATGAATAGTAATTTCTGTGGCGAAATCTTTGGCTTTTAGAATTATGGTTGGTGCGAAATCAGCTAATGGGCGACTTTCTGGCACAGCCCACTGTGCTTTCATAACCTGAGTAGTACGATTAAACAGGGCAAAATCACCTTTACTGCGAATAAGTGCGAAGTTCTGGCTTCCACCCGTTTGTTCGTAGATTACGTTTGAAAGCTCTTTTTCGGTTCCGCTCAGTTTTTTCCTTGCCTGCACCCGCTCAGTTTCTAACAGCCTTAATTCAATAAGTTCTGCTTTACGCGTCTGCATGGCGAAGTAAGTCTGCGCAAAGGCAATCTCCTGCTTTCTGGGATCGCCGTTTTGAGCAATCAGATAACATGCATACCGCGTAAGCATGACATCATCAATTTTGCGCTGCCCACCTTTGCCAAGTTCGATCATTTTCCCGACGTCGGCAAAATGATCCAACACCTCATGCCCTGAAATCTCGCAAGCCGTTTTGGCTTTCAAAACCACACTTTGAAAGTTGTCCCATTTGCCATATCCCAGCAGATGTTGCACATCTCGCGCTAACCAGAACTCCACACCACTATCAGTTTGTTGAGAACAGCTTTGAAAAGCATCGGTCAGCATTTGAATATGTTTGTTTTCCATCATTCCCCCTAAAATGCGTTTCCACACATCACTCGGGGATCAAACTGCCCAGCCTTCCTCTACATCGATAGCAGGTCCGTCTTATTTTTCGTTATCGCTTATTGGAACTTAACCGCAATCAGTCCTGGAAAATAGTTCGGTATACTTCATTTCCTGAAATACAAAACCCATTTTCTTCACTACTCAACAGTCCACGTAACGGATAAGATTTATTTCTTCGCGGATGCTGAGTTATTCGGCCGCCATTAATGACGAAACTACAACGCGTTACCGCGATGTTGTAGGGTGCGCATTAATGCGCACCGCAAACTTAATGGCATTGCCGGTTTATATTTTTTCGGGGAGAACAGTGTGAAAACAGGTCGTAATTGGGCATGAATATTATCGATATCATCATGTCCGCAGGCAAAGCCTCGGTGGACGTGGCGCTCTACACCTTAATTCCAATTATGGTGGTGATGTTATTCATCATGAAATATCTGGAAGTCAAAGGTCTGTTGGACTTCGTCGTCCGTCATGCCACGCCGTTATTAAAACCCTTCGGTATTACCGGGCTGGCTTTTTTTGCCATGATTCAGCTTAATTTCGTCAGCTTTGCGGCACCGCTGGCGGCGCTGGCGATTATGGAAAAGCGCGGTACCTCCGATCGTCATATGGCGGCTACCCTGGCGATGCTGTTTGCCATGGGTCAGGCCAGCACCTTTTATCCGCTGATTCCCGCGGGATTACACTGGAGCAGCGCGCTATTTATCTCGGTCTGCGGCGGAGTCGTAGCGGCGGCGACCACCTATCACTTCTTTGGTCGCAAACTTTCGGACGCAGCCCTGCTGAACGAAGATGACGCCGTGACCAGCAACGAAAGCAAAATGGGGCTGATTGGCATTATTAACAGCGCCGGTTCCGATGCGATTCGTCTGGCGCTCGGGTCGCTGCCGATGCTGATAATTTCGTTATCGGTGGTTGGCGTTTTAAAAGAAGCTGGCGGCATAGATATGCTGACGCGCCTGATATCGCCGCTGCTCGACAAGCTGCACATTTCTGAGGTCTACATTCTTCCGGCGCTGACCAAATGCCTGGCGGGCGGCACCGCTTATTACGGCGTGGTGGCAGGATTGGTGGAGAAAGGCTTGTACAGCGCGCACAACATCAACGCCTCGGCGGGATTACTGATTCAAACCTTCGATCTGCCCGGCATCGGTATTTATCTTGGCCTGTCGAGCCGCTTTCCGCGCCTGTTCCGCTTCGCCGTGCCCGGCATTCTGCTCGGCATCGCGCTACGTGCAGTGGCGCACGCCATCCTATTCTGATTATTTCCGGCGCTGAATAATATTTTCAGCGCCACTTTATCAATAACACTACAATTCACAGGCGTTATTTATTATTACCCCTATTTAATTCATCGTTATTTTCAGCAGTTGCACCGCCATTAATTTTAGTACTATTATCGCAAGAGATACTTCGATAATGTAATTAACCCTGATTAAATAACGGGTTAATTAATAAAGCCCTTGTATTCATCGCAGGTAATATTCCTGCTCACTCTCTTTTACATCGATAGGGTAACTCCATGAGCGGTAAGCAGATAAGCTGGAACGGCGGTTTACAACCTGAGGCCATTGATATTCTCGCCAAAGATGGCGGCATGATTGTGAGTCCCACCAAAGTGGGTTACATCATCATGACATCCGACAAAGCCGGGCTGGAACGTAAGTTCGAAGCTAAACAGCGCAAGCGCAACAAACCAGGCGTAGTGCTGTGTGGCTCGCTGGAACAGCTGCGTTCGCTGGCGCAACTGACGCCAGAAATCGACCAGCTTTATCAGCGCCATTGGGATGAAGATATTCTGCTGGGCTGTATTTTGCCGTGGCGCGACGATGCGCTGGCGCGTATTCCCGCTGATGGCTCAAAAGAGTTGATGATGGATGGCCGTCAAACCAGCTGCTTCGTGATTAAATTTGGCAAGCCAGGCGAAAATATCGCAAAAGCATTGTGGGAGCAGCACGGTAAATTCTCCTTTGCCAGTTCGGCAAATCCGTCCGGCCAGGGTAATCGCGGTTTGGTCGAGGGTATTGGCGAGCGCATTGAAGCCCGCGCCGATTTAATTATCGAAGCCAATGCTTACGTGAAGTCCATCCAGCCTAACGACACTAATAAAGTGCGCTATGAACAGGGTGTGATGGTGTCGATGGTAGATAGCGAAGGTCGTCTGATTCCACAGCAAAACGGCGAACGTAAAATCACGCCGTGCCCGGTGCTGATCCGTAAAGGGTTAGATGTGGATAAAATTATGGCGCTGTTATCTGACATCTTCCCTTCATGGGATTATCGCCACGGCGACTACTATTGACTTTTATAGGTCTGTTTCCGCTATGGAAACAGACTCTGCGTTTTACCACTCCACCGTAATCTTGCCAAAATGCCCCGCGCTCTGCTGATGCTTAAACGCCGCTGGCAGATCGCTCAGCGCACCATAGCTATCGCTAATCACCGGCCGAGCATCGGTTTGCTCCAGCGCGCGCACGAACTCCTGTTGTTGACGACGATGGCCGACAATCAGCCCCTGAATTCGCGCCTGTTTCGCCATCAATAATGATGTGGGGATCACGCCTTCGCGACCGGTGAGCACACCGATTAACGCAATATGTCCGCCAACGCGCACCGCCTCAATCGACTGCGCCATGGTGCCGGGACCGCCGAGCTCAATCACCACATCTGCGCCTTGCCCATCGGTCAGTTGCTGTACCGCTTTGCCCCACTCCGGTGTGGTGCGATAGTTGATGCCGGCATCGGCACCCAGCTCACGCGCGCGCGCCAGTTTTTCGTCAGAAGACGAGGTTACAATCACGCGTGCGCCCATTGATTTGGCGATCTGCAACGCCGTGATCGACACACCACCGGTACCCAGCGTAACGATGGTGTCACCCGCTTTAATCTGTGCATCACCCACTAGCGCACGCCAGGCGGTGAGGCCTGATGTAGTAATGGTCGCCGCCTCCGCATGGCGCCAGCCGCGCGGTGCCAGCGTAAAATGTTGCGCCGGACGCACCACCACGTCGGCAGCAAAGCCGTGCGCACCATCGCCCGGTGTTTGTGCGAAATTACCCACCTGGCTAAACGGCAAGCCGTCCTGCCACTGCGGGAAGAAGCACGACACCACATGGTCGCCCGGCTTAAATTCGCTGACGCCTGCCCCCACTTCCTCCACCACGCCCGCGCCGTCCGCCATCATAATGCGGCCATCGGCGGTGGGGATCGATCCATCCGCCACCAGCAGATCGTGGAAATTGAGTGACGTCGCGTGGATCGCCACACGGATCTCACCTGCGCCAGGTTTACCGGGATCGGGGAGATCCGCCAGTTGCAGATTCTCTAATCCACCGGGATTCTTCAGGATCATCGCTTGCATGTTGGAACGTCTCCTTGGCTCATAAGATTGCTTGCGGATGGGTCGCCATCAATGGCGCCCTTACTCTGACCGTTGTAGGGTGCGCATTCATGCGCACCAGGCAAAAATGCACAATGGCTGAGTTTGGCAGCTATCTGCGGATTGCGCCTAACATCCTATGCGGTTACCCATCCGCGCCAAAGGCCACATCACGCTGTGCACGCAGTTCCGCCAGCCGGCTCTCCAGCGATGCCTCGATCGGTTTGCTGTTGCAGCACGTCGTGGCGGACTTTAGCGCGCGCTATCCCGATATCCAGCTCGATTTCGCTGCGCAAGGCGCGTTGGTGGATATCACTGCCGCGGGTTTTGATGCCGGCATTCGGCTGATTGAGGATGTGCCGCAGGATAGGGTGGCGGTGCCGATCGGCGGTGCGCTGACCTTTGTCACCGTGGCAGCGCCGGCATATCTGGCGCGACGTGCTGCGATTGTTCATCCGCGCGATCTGCTGCAACATCAGTCGATGGCGCTGCGGCTGTTTATTGATGCGCTGAAAGTCAGCCTGCCGCGCCCATCGTGATTCAGGCGGTGCGCTGCGGGGCTTTGTGCACCATGGTGTAGGCGTAATCAACGCCCATGCCGTAAGCACCGCTGTGTTCACGCACCAGATCCATCACCGCATCGTAGGTCTCTTTGCGTGACCAGTCGCGCTGGTACTCGAGCAGCACTTGCTGCCAGGTGACCGGCACCGCGCCTGCCTGCACCATACGCTGAATCGAGCGTTCATGCGCATCAACGCTGGTACCGCCCGAGGTATCGGTCACCACATACACTTCATAACCCTCTTTCAACGCCATCAAGGCAGGGAACGTTAGGCACACTTCAGTCCACAGCGCGGAGATAATCAACTTCTTACGGCCCGTTTTCTCCACCGCTTCAACGAATTTCGCGTCTTCCCATGAGTTCATCGAGGTACGTTCGATCGGCTTCGCTTCCGGGTGTACCGCCAGCAGTTCAGGCCAGATGTAGCCGCTGAAGCTTTCGGTTTCTACCGAGGTGTAAATCACCGGCACGTCGAAAATTTTGCCGGTTTTCGCCAGGGCGACGGTATTATTTTTGAGCTGCTGGCGATCGATGTTCGCCACACCAAAAGACATCTGCGGCTGGTGGTCGATGAAAATCAGCGTGGAGTTCTGTGGGTCGAGCAGATCGAATTTAGACATGATGTGTTCCTCTAAAGTGGTTTTAAATTTGTGTGTTGTGCTGCTGGAATGAACTTTAGAGAAGGTGAACAGGAAGAGATAACGCAAAGAATTTTACAACTTGTTCAAAGCGTTTATAGAAGATTGATTTACCAATAAAAAAACAGCTAATTGCTATGCCATTGGCCTTAAAAATGCTGAGAATGGGCGTTGTTCAAGCGCACTGGGCGGCGTAACCTGTTGCCACAAAATCAAAAAAATACACCATCGCAAAATGATCGTACGTCCTCATCAACATTGGTTTATGCGCTTGTTTGACTGGCACGGCTCGGTGCTCAGCAACATCGTGTTCCGCCTGTCGCTCAACCTGTTAATGTCGCTGATCGCCATCTTTGGCTATCCGTGGTACTCCACCTTCGGCATTCACCTCACCACCGCACCCTTTAGCCTGGTCGGCGTGTCGATCGCTATCTTCCTCGGCTTTCGCAACAACGCCAGCTATGCGCGTTTTCTCGAAGCGCGTAATTTGTGGGGCAGCCTGCACATCACCCAGCGATCGCTGCTGCGGCAAATTAAAAGCATTCGCGGCGTCAGCGAAGAGCAGATACGGGAATTTACCGGCTTGCAGCTGGCGTTTTGCTGGTGTCTGAAGCACCGGCTGCGTAAAACGGAGGTGCAGACGGATTTGCAGCGCTTGCTGCCCGCCCGCTGGCACAGCGCGGTGCTCCATCATCCGCTGCCGACCTCACAGATTTTATTGTGCCTCAGCGAATGGCTGGCGCAGCGCCGTGATGAAGGGTTGGTGTCGGATATCGTCTGGCAGAGCATTGATGAGAATCTTAATCAGCTGTCGACCATTCTGGGCGGTTGCGATCGCATCGCCAGCACGCCCATTCCGTTTGCCTACAGCCTGATTCTGCATCGCACCGTTTATCTGTTCTGTACGCTGCTGCCGTTCGCGCTGGTGGCGGATTTGCATCTGATGACGCCGCTGGTGTCGATGTTTATCTCCTACACCTTTTTGTCGCTCGAGGCGCTGGCGGAAGAGCTGGAACATCCGTTTGGCACCGCGCCGAACCATCTGCCGCTCGATGCGCTGTGCGTCAACATCGAACGCAATTTGAAAGCGATGAATGGCGATATGACGCTGCCCGAACCGTTACGGCCGGATGCGCATTTTAATCTGACGTGATTAACCCAGATTATCCAGCCAGCGCACATAAGCCTGATCCCACAGCGCGGCAGGCGTGCCCGCTTTGCCGAGACCAAAACCGTGGCCGCCGCTGCTAAGCTCAATCAACTCAACCGGCACGCGCATGCGGCGACAGGTATCGCGCATGATTTCGGTATTGTGGGGATTTGAGGTGCGATCGTCTTCGGCCTGCGCGAGGAAGGTGGGCGGATATTGCCGCGTGACGTAGTTTTGCACCGACCAGTTGGCTTCCTGGGTTGGCGTGGCGTTATGGCCCACCAGCATCAGGTGCGTGTTGGTGTGCTGATACGGCGCTTCGAGGGTGATCACCGGATAGATCAGGCCGACGCTATCCACGCTCGGTCTGACCTGATCCAGCGGGTCCTGCGCCGGATAGGATGCGAAATCCGGTCGCGCGGCGGCCATGCCGAGCAGATGTCCGCCGGCGGAAAAGCCCAGCACATGCACCTTGCGCTCCATGGAGCGCACCAGACGAATCGCCCGTTGCGCATCCTGCAGCGGCGCCAGATTGCCCGCCTGCCACTTCTCACCCGGCAAACGGTAGCTGAGCACATACACGGTGTAGCCGTTTGCATTGAGCCAGCGCGCGACCGGCCAGGCTTCGCGCCCCATACCGATAAAACGATAGCCGCCGCCCGCAGCGACAATCACCGCTTCGCCGTTGGGATTTTCCGGGCGAAAACGCTGAATGGCGGGAGAAACGATGTTGGTCCAGGAGCCGTATTTGTTAACTTTAAGCAAACCCGAAGGGCCGCCGCCGCTAGGCGGATCGTCGGGCCACAGCGGAATGACGTCGTCGCGAGCAAATAACTTGCCCGTGGTCATCGAGAGAGCGGTTGCTCCGGTTGCCAACAAAAAGTGACGACGTGTAATCATCTTGCCCAGTGCCAGTATGCAAAAAATGCCAGCTTTAACAGCTGAATCTCATTATGTGACGCATGTCTGATTTCGACGTTGGCGATTATGTACGTAAATCGTACAAAAAAGCCATAAAAAAACGCGCCTAAAAAGGCGCGAGTTCTTTCAAATACCCTAAATAATTCGAGCGGCAGCAAGTATGACGGGTATTAATCCTGTTGCTGGAACTGGGTCATCACCGTTTGTTCACATTGCTGCTGATCTTTACGCAGTTTGCCGCGCTCATCTTCGCCCAGTTCCAGCCACGCGCTAATCACTTCCTGCGCGATCTCTTCATTGAATTCAGGCTGCTGCATCGCCGATGAAGACTGGCTAGCCGCCAGTTGGGACTTCAGCTTCTCGGTGTAGCCATCCAAATCGCTGGTGCTCTTCTCGCTGCTCACCAGATGACACAGCTGGCTGGCATAGACATTCTCTTCCTGATTATTGTCACCCTCGGCAGCAAACGCACCGGCCGAAAGAGACAGCCCAACGAGGGCGAGTAATAACGCTTTCATAACAGGCTCCAATAATTTCCAATAAATCAGTTTTCATTGCGCTCCGCGCGTGCAGCCTGACGGGCGGCACGCCAGTTTAACAACGGCGTTACCGTGATGCCGTGCAGCACAATACTGCACACCACTAACGTCAACGCCATATCCACCATCTGCTCCGCCTCGGGTCCACGCATGCCGTGCACCCATGCATAGGCAATATAATTGATACTGCCGATGCCGCGAATACCCAACCAGCCAATCAGCAGCCGTCGCATTAACGGAATATCGCAACGCCACGTAGTGATCCACACCGCCAACGGACGCACCACCACAAACAGCAATAGCGCCAGGCCGATGCCGGTGAGATTCCAGTGCTGCGCCAGCGTAATGCCGAGCACCACCATCATGCCTGCGGCGAGCAAGCGCTCGATAGTATCACCAAAGGAGAGCGCATCGCCGATCACCAAACCGACCGATTTCACCATGCCGCTACTGCCTTGCGCCATACGTTGACCGGTATTCACCCGCGCTTCTGCCGGTAAGAAACGCTCCTCTTCTGACATCTCATCCTGCGGATAGTGCTTCACTACGCGTAATTCCGCACGACGCAAACCGACGCCGGCGGCGAAAGTCGCGAGGAAGCCGGAAGCATCAACCGACTGCGCAGCGGCGTAGCTGAGCGCAATCAGCGCAAGGGCAAACAGATCGTTCGGCGCCACATCCTGATTAGCGGTGCGTAGATGCGTCGCCAGTTGGCCAATCAGCCAGCCCAGCGCAAAACCTATCCCCAACCCGCCGCCGATCGCCCACAGCGCGTCTTTGGCGAACCATTCGCCGAATGAAGCCATGTTCAGCGCGCCCGGCTGCAGCATCAACATGGCCAGCATCAGCAGCGGCAGCGCCGAGCCGTCGTTCATGCCGGCTTCGCTGGAGAGCGCCACGCGCAGCGCATCGTCATCGCGCGCATCATTGACGGAAATCAGGCTGGCAAGCACCGGATCGGTCGGCGCCACAATGGCACCAAATGCCAGCGACAGCGCCCAGTCAAAGCCGGTGATCCAGTGCACCAGCACCGTCATACTGCCTACCGTCAGCAGCATCGCCGGAAACGCCAGCCGCACGCCGATGCGCCACGCATGCGCATTGAGCGGCAAACGCAGCTTGAGCCCGGTGATAAACAGCGAGGCGGCCATGGTAATTTCAGTGATGTGCGCAGCGAGATTGGCGTGACCGATAATATCGACTTGCAGCAGATTGAGCATCCACGGGCCACAGAGGATACCCGCGAACAGATAGAGACCAAATGAGGTCACTGGCCCGCGGTGAATCCAGCCGGAAGCCAGTGACATAAGAAGTAGCAGACCGCCGGTGGCGGCGGTCCAGGCCAGGAAATTCATAACGCTCCGTTTTTAAATAATATTCTCCCTTTAAGCCTGGCACATGTTACGCGGTTAGTTTTTCAGATGACGGCTTGCCAGGCGAATCATCAAGGCAAGCGCAGCGGCTAGCGTCGAGAGCGCGACCACACCGGTCCAGCCCCAATGCGCCAGCGCCAGGCTACCCAGCGCCGCACCGGTTGCCATGCCGATAAAGACCACGGTAAACATCAAGGCGTTAAGACGACTGCGCGCTTCCGGTGCCAGGCTGTAAACCAGCGTCTGATGCGCCACCAGCGTGGCCTGCACACCCAAATCAAAACCGATGGTGCTGAGGATAATCAGACCAAGCTGCGCTGGCATCGGCAACAGCGGCAGCAGGAACATCAACGCGAACGATACCATCACCAATGTGGCACCGTACTGCGTGACACGTGCGGGACCGATACGATCCGCCACGCTACCGGCTAACGGTGCCGCTAACGCCCCTGCCGCACCGGCCAGGCCGAACGCACCGGCAACGGCGCTATCCAGATGGAATTTGTCGCTTAGCATTAACGCCAGCGTAGACCAGAAAGCGCTAAAGCCTACCGATAACAAACCCTGCGCCAACGCCGCGCGCCGCAAAGTTTGATGGTGCTGCCACAGATGCGCCAGCGACAACAGCAGACGCGGATAGCTCACCGAAGTGCCTGGCGTAAAGCGCGGTAACACGCGCCACAGCGCACCGCTAATCAGCAACACCGCTACCGCCGCTATCAGGTACATGGTGCGCCAGCCGAAATACTCCGCCACCACGCCGCTCACCACGCGAGACAGCAAAATTCCCACCAGCAAGCCCGTCATCACCGTGCCGACGATTTTGCCGCGACTGCGCTCCGGCGCTAACGCCGCCGAAGCCGGTACGATGTCCTGCGCCACGGTGGCGGTTAAGCCGGTGACGAAGCTGGCGATCAGCAACGCGTTCAATCCTCCCGAAAAGCCACACAGCAGCAGCGCGGCAACCAGCAGCAAGCCTTTGATCAGGATGATGGTGCGTCGATCGTGGCGGTCGCCGAGCGGGGCCAGCAGCAGAATGCCAAGCGCGTAGCCGGCTTGCGTCAGCATCGGCACCATGCCCACGCTACCAATCCCGACGTTGAACTGTTTGCTGATGATATCCAGCATCGGCTGGCTATAGTAAATCGATGCAACGCTGAGTCCAGCACCGGCGGCGAGCGTAAACACCAGCGGCGCGGGCAGTTTCTCAGCGGGCATGGCTGAAGATGAGATGGCTGACATAATGGATTCCCCCGTGAAAGTGCGCTTATTAAAGCGCGTTGCCGCCATACGCGGTAGACTGCTCAAACACAGAACTGTTATGCGCGGTACGTATGAACACGGTTTCCAGCGTTGATCGCATCGAACTGATGCAGACCTTTATCCGCATCGTCGAGAGTGGATCGCTTTCGGCAGCAGCAAGCCAGCTTGGCACCACGCAGCCCACCATCAGCCGTCGGCTGCAGGCACTTGAGCAGCGGCTCGGTCTCAAACTGATTATGCGCACCACGCATGCGCTGAAGCTCACCGATGATGGCGAGCGCTGCTATGCGCAGGCGCGTCAGCTGGTGGCGACCTGGCATGCGCTGGAAGATGATCTGACCGGGGCCAGCGACGATCCGATTGGCACCCTGCGCGTGCGCGCACCGCACGCCTTTGGTCAGGATCAGCTGATTGAGCCGCTGATTGATTATCTGCACCGCTACCCGCGCTTAACGGTAGAGTGGATGCTGAATGACCGCACGCCGGACTTTATCAGCGAAAACATCGATTGCGCGATCCAGGTCGGTGCGCCGAGCGACTCATCCATCGTGGCGATATTGCTGGCTGAAGTGCCGCGCTTTGTGGTGGCTGCGCCATCGCTGCTGGCGGCCTATCCGCCGGTGACCGAAGTAACGCAGCTCAACAACCTGCCGTGGCTGGCGTTGACCAGTTTTTATCGTAACGAAATCGCCTTACAGCGTATCAGCGACGGCCAGCCGGTGAATCTGGCGATTGCGCCTCGTCTCGCCAGCGACAGTTTGTACGCGGTGCGCAAAGCCGCCGTGGCGGGGATGGGCGCAGCAGTAGTGTCATCCTGGGTGGTGCAGGAAGATTTGGCTAAAGGGGATCTGATTCAGTTAATGCCGGAGTGGCAAGCGCCACCGCTGCCGGTGTGGCTGACTTATCCGTGGGCCAGCTATTATCCGGCACGACTACGGCAGTTTTTCGAAATGATTCGTGAAGTGATGCCTAAGCTGGCGGGCGCGCAGCCAGCAACGCGGTAGCGGTTTTTCCCTCACCCCAGCCCTCTCCCGCAAGCGGGCGAGGGGGCGGACCGTGCATCAATCGGTTCCCTCTCCCACCTGTGGGAGAGGGTTAGGGTAAGTGAACAGCGCACACCACCCTACATCTTCGCAGCGTTCTTATCCGCCTTCGACATATTATCCAGCCAGCCCATTACAAACGCCGACAGCACAAACGTCAGGTGGATAATCACGTACCACATCAGCTTTTCGTTTTCGACGTTGCGGGCGTCCATAAAGATGCGCAGCAGGTGAATTGACGAAATCGCCACAATCGAGGCCGCGACTTTGTTTTTCAACGAGCCGGAGTCCATTTTACCGAGCCAGCTCAGCTTCTCTCTGTGCTCATCAATATCCAGCTTGGAGACAAAGTTCTCGTAGCCCGAGAGCATCACCATCACCAGCAAGCCGCCGACCAGCGTCATATCCACCAGCGACAGCAGCAGCAGAATCAGATCGTTTTCGGCAATGCTGAAAACGTGCGGCAACAGGTGAAAAATCTCCTGAAAGAATTTGATAGTCAGCGCCAGCAGGCCCAACGAAAGTCCCATGTAAACCGGAGCCAGCAGCCAGCGCGATGAATACATCAGGTTTTCGATAAAACGTTCCATAAGTTCCCATTAATCAACAGACAAGTGGGCGAGTATAACCGAACTTATGTGAAGTTATTTCAGCCCTTCTTCAGAAATTTCTGGCGCTGCCGGCAGCGGTAGGGACAAACGGAACACCGCGCCGCCTTCCGGTCGATTCTCCGCCCAGATGCGTCCACGGTGGGATTCAATAATGGTTTTGCCAATCGCCAATCCCAGCCCCACGCCCGGCACCGCCGACTCTTTATCGCCGCGCGCGAACTTATCAAAAATGCGCGTCAGGTTCTCCGGCGCAATACCCGGCCCGCTGTCCCACACCGCAATCTCCAGCCGATCGCGCTCGCACCAGGCGCGAATACCATGCTGCGCGGCGTTGCCCGCGTATTTCAGGCTATTTTCGACAAGATTGGTAAACACCCGCTCCAGCATGGCGCTGTCGCCTTTAATCAGCACCATCTCTGGCAAATCGAGCGTAAATTCGTGGCCTTTCAACGACGGCCCCATACTGCTCAGCGCCCCGCCGATCACCTCATCCAGCGCCACCCACTCTTCGCGCAGATTGAGTCCACCGGATTGAATGCGCGCCATATCCAGCATGTTGCTCACCAGGCGGATGGTGCTCAGCGTCTGCTCACGAATCTGATTGGCCTGGCCGACAAACTTTGACTCTTCGCTGGCCAGATCGAGCATTAGCATCTCCGCCTGACCAAACAGCACCGTCAGTGGCGTACGCAGATCGTGTGACAGCGCTGACAGCAGCGCATTACGCAGCTGCTCGCGCTCGGCGGCAAGGCGCGATGCCGCTTCACTGTGCGACAGCGCCATACGTTCCAGCGCGTTGGCGATCAGCACGGTGAAGGTTTCCAGCAGGCGCTGCTGCTCGGGGATCATCAGCTGGCGCAGGTTTTCCGGTTCAACCACCAGCAAACCGCGACAGTGATGGCCGCTTTTCAGTGGCAGAATCTGGTAAGGCACCGCCGGTAAGGTATCGGTGCCGGCGCCCGCTGGCTGGCCTTTGCTGTAGCTCCATTTGGCGATGGCGAGATCCGGCGGCGTGCCCATTGCGCTATCGCCAATAGTTTGCAGCTCGCCCTGCTCATCGGGCAGCAGCAGCAAACTGCGCGCCTGCAGGGTGACATCAATGATGCGCTGGCTGGTGGTGGCGATATCCTGCGGCGTGAGGTCGCTGCCGAGGGCTTTCGCCATCTCATACAGATGGCGCGCACGCTGTTCGCGATAGCGCGCCACTTTGGCTTGGTAGCGCACGCCCGCCGTCAGATTCCCGACAATCACCCCCACCGCCAGCATCACCGCAAAGGTCACCAGATACTGCAAATCCGACACCGCCACGGTGCCGGTCGGCGCGACGAAAAACAGGTCGAAGGCAATGATGTTGATCACCGTGGCGAACACCGACGGCCAGCGACCATAGCGCAGCGCCACCAACACCACCGCCAGCAGATAAATCATCACGCTGTTAGCCGGATCAAACGCCACCAGCAGCCAGCGGCCCACCGTCGTGACCAAAATACACAGCAGCAGCGCCATCAAACAGCCGCGCAGATAGAGCCGCCATTTTTCGCTGCTACCGCGCTGGCCGCTGAGCGGATGCGGCGCGTCGCGCACCGGTTCATCCAGAGCGACCACCAGTAAATCAACATCCGGGCCGAGTTCGCCCAGACGCTGGGCAAAACTGTCGCGCCGCCAGCGCCGCTGTGGCTGCCGTCCAATGACGATTTTGCCGAGATTGTGTTCGCGCGCATAGCGCAACACCGCACGCGCTTCATCAGGATCGGAGAGCGTGGCGGTTTCCGCGCCGAGCTCCTGCGCCAGCTGCAGCGTGCGCAGAATGGCACGACGCCGTGCTTCCGGCAGGCGATTCAGGCGCGGCGTTTCCACATACACCGCGTGCCATGCGCTGCCGAGCCGTGCCGCCAATCGCGCGGCGGTGCGGACCAGCTTTTCGCTGCCGGTATCATCACCAATGCACAGCAGAATGGCATCGCGCGTGTGCCACACTTTGTCGCGCCCCTGCTGGTCGCGCCAGGCGCGCATCTGGTCATCCACGCGATCGGCGGTACGACGCAGCGCCAGCTCGCGTAGCGCGAACAGATTGCCTTTGCGGAAGAAGTTTTCGATGGCGCGTTCGGCGCGATCGCCGACGTAGACTTTGCCCTCTTTCAGCCGCTGACGCAGATCGTCCGGCGGCAGATCCACCAGCACCACTTCGTCGGCGCTATCGAAGAAGGGATCGGGCACGGTTTCACGTACCTGGATGCCGGTGACGCCGCCGACCACATCATTCAGGCTTTCCAGATGCTGCACGTTAACGGTAGTGATGACGTCAATGCCCGCCTCGAGCAACTCCTCAATATCCTGCCAGCGTTTCGGATGGCGCGAACCCTGCACGTTGGTGTGCGCCAGCTCATCCATCAGAATCACCGCCGGATGGCGCGCCAGCGCGGCATCAAGATCGAATTCAGCATGGCGCGAACGCCCGGAGGTACGACGTGGCAACACCGCCAGCCCGTTAATCAGCGCGGCGGTCTCTTCACGGCCGTGGGTTTCCACCACGCCGGCTAACACGTCGAGCCCCTGCGCGCGCAGACGCTGCGCCTCCTGCAGCATGGCGAAGGTTTTTCCCACGCCCGCGCAGGCGCCGAAGTAGATTTTCAGTTTACCGCGATGGCTGTCGCTATGATTGAGCAGCAGAGCATCGGGATCGGGGCGGGAAATGTCGTCGTTCATCGATCGTCCATTGTAAAAACCGCGCGATAAATCGCCTATATTTGCAGGTGCGCATGAATGCGCACCCTACGAAAATCTCGCAAAATTAGCGTAGGGTCGCCATTCATGGCGACCGGTTTTTATTGCAAATCATCCAGCGCCAGATTCAGGCGCAGCACGTTTACCGTCTCTTCGCCAATAAACGGCAACAGCGGGCGCTCGGTGTGGCGAGCAATCAATGCTTCCACATCCTTCAACGCCATGTTGCGCGCGGCGGCAATGCGCGGCGCTTGCCACAAGGCGGCTTCGGGCGAAATATCCGGATCCAGGCCACTCGCCGACGCGGTCACTAACTCTACCGGCACCGCTTTGGGCGCCTGCGGATTGGCCGCACGCAGCGCGGCGACGCGCTCCGCCACCGCTTTATCCAGCGCCGGATTGCTGCCCGCCAGATTGCTGCCGCTCGAGGCAAGCGCATTATAAGGCGCATCACCGGTG
Organism: Pantoea sp. GM01; assembly: GCF_000282675.1. Taxonomy (NCBI): domain Bacteria; kingdom Pseudomonadati; phylum Pseudomonadota; class Gammaproteobacteria; order Enterobacterales; family Erwiniaceae; genus Pantoea; species Pantoea sp. GM01. The sequence goes on from NZ_AKIU01000038.1 coordinate 49,954, forward strand.
GCGGAAGGACGCCCCCAAAAGTGGCCCGGCTGAGTAAACACCTGCCCCATCTGCTCGGAGCCGCGCACCGCGCCATCCTGCTCAATCAGCGAACCGTTGGCCTGCGCCGGAAACCACCACTGGGCCAGACCGGTGGTCAGCAGCGGATAGACTGCGCCGGTGAGCAACGTAAGCACCATTAACAATACAATAGCCGGACGTAACTGACTCATTTCTCTTCTCCTCAAGCCAGACCAAGCAGCGTCAGCAGCAGGTCGATAGCTTTAATCCCGATAAACGGCACCACTAAACCGCCCGCGCCATAAATCCACAGGTTGCGACGCAGCAGCGCCGCAGCGCTTAACGGACGATAACTCACGCCTTTCAGCGCCAGCGGAATCAGGAACACAATCACCAGCGCGTTGAAAATCACCGCCGACAGAATCGCCGAATTGGGCGAATGCAGCCCCATCACGTTCAGCATATTGAGCTGCGGATAGGTGGCGGCAAACGCGGCCGGAATAATGGCGAAATACTTCGCCACGTCGTTGGCGATACTGAAGGTGGTGAGCGAACCGCGCGTCATCAGCATCTGTTTACCGATGTGCACCACTTCCAGCAGTTTGGTCGGGTTGGAGTCGAGGTCGACCATGTTGCCGGCCTCTTTCGCCGCCTGGGTTCCCGAGTTCATTGCCACCGCCACGTCGGCCTGCGCCAGCGCCGGGGCGTCGTTGGTGCCGTCACCGGTCATCGCCACTAAGCGTCCTTCGGCCTGATACTGGCGAATCAGCGCCAGCTTGGCTTCCGGCGTGGCTTCCGACAGGAAATCATCGACGCCCGCTTCGGCCGCAATCGCCGCCGCAGTTAATGGGTTATCACCGGTAATCATCACCGTTTTGATGCCCATCTTGCGCAGCTCGGCAAAGCGCTCTTTGATGCCGCCTTTAACGATATCTTTCAGCGCCACCACGCCCAGCACCTGCGCGCCTTCGGCTACCACCAGCGGTGTGCCGCCAGCACGCGCCACCTCTTCAACTGCAGCGTTCACTTCCATTGGGAAGCGGCCATGATTGGCTTCAATGTGGCGACGCACCGCATCGACCGCGCCTTTGCGGATCAGCCGATCCTGCACGTTCACACCGCTCATGCGCGTTTGCGCCGAGAATGGAATAAAGCTGGCACCCATGCTGCTCAGGTCGCGTTCGCGCAGGTTAAATTTCTGCTTCGCCAATACCACGATGCTGCGTCCTTCCGGCGTCTCATCGGCCAGCGATGCCAGCTGCGCCGCATCGGCCAACTGCTGCTCGCTGACGCCCGGCGCGGGCAAGAACTGCGTCGCCTGACGGTTACCGAGCGTGATGGTGCCGGTTTTATCCAGCATCAGCACATCGACGTCACCCGCCGCTTCCACCGCACGGCCGCTGGTGGCGATAACGTTGGCGCCGAGCATACGGCTCATCCCCGCCACACCGATGGCCGACAGCAGGCCGCCGATGGTGGTCGGAATCAGACACACCAGCAGCGCCACCAGCACCGTGATGCTCACTGGCGTGCCGCCATAAGCGGAGAACGGCCACAGCGTAACGGTTGCCAGCAGGAAGACGATCGTCAGCGACACCAGCAGAATGGTCAGCGCCACTTCGTTCGGCGTTTTACGGCGTTTGGCGCCTTCCACCATCGCAATCATGCGGTCGAGGAAGGTTTCACCCGGATTGACGCTGCACTGCACCACCAGCCAGTCAGAGAGAATGCGCGTACCGCCGGTTACCGATGAGAAATCCCCACCCGATTCACGGATCACTGGTGCGGATTCACCGGTAATCGCGCTCTCATCCACCGATGCGCCGCCCTCCAGTACTTCGCCGTCGCAGGGGATGATGTCGCCGGCTTCCACCAGCACCACATCGCCCTTGCGCAGCGTATCGGCGGCCACGTTATGCCACGCTGCGCCGTAGCGCGCTTCCGCCAGTTTTTTCGCATCGCTGGTTTTGCTGATGCCTTTCAGGCTGTTGGCCTGCGCCTTACTGCGCCCTTCCGCCAGCGCTTCGGCGAAGTTGGCAAACAGCACGGTAAACCACAGCCAGATGGCGACGCTGGCGGTAAAGCCCGCGCTGCCGCTGAGCGAGCCGGTTGCCATGCCGACCGCCAATACCGAGGTCAGCACGCTGCCGATCCACACCAAAAACATCACTGGATTGCGGAACTGCACGCGCGGATCGAGTTTTTTCAGCGCATCCAGCATGGCAACGCGAGTGAGCGCCGCATCAAACAGCGCCAGTTGTTGACGACTCATGATTCCGTTATCCCTGAATTAATTGCAGATGTTCCGCGACCGGGCCAAGTGCCAGCGCGGGGATGAACGTCAATGCGCCCACCAGCAAGACGGTGCCAATCAGCAGCGCGATAAACAGCGGGCCGTGCGTTGGCAGCGTGCCGTTGCCCACCGGCTGAATTTTCTTCGCCGCCAGCGAACCGGCAATCGCCAGCACCGGAATGATGATGCCGAAACGCCCCACCAACATGATCGAGCCCAGCAGCAGGTTCCAGAACGGCGTGTTGGCGCTGAGTCCCGCAAAGGCGCTGCCGTTGTTGTTGGCCGCCGATGACACCGCGTACAGCACTTCGCTAAAGCCATGAATACCCGGATTGGCCATGCCCGCGCGTCCGGCGTCGGTCATCATTGCCAGCGCGCTCCCGAGCAGCACCAGCGTTGGCGTCACCAGAATCGCCAGCGCGGTCATCTTCATCTCCCACACGTCGATCTTTTTGCCCATGTATTCCGGCGTGCGACCGATCATCAACCCGGCGATAAACACGCCGAGCAGCACGAACAGCAGCATGCCGTACAGGCCCGCACCGACGCCGCCAAACACCACTTCGCCTAGCTGCATCAACCACATCGGCACCATGCCGCCAAGCGCCGTAAAGGAGTCATGCATCGCGTTGACCGCTCCGCACGACGCGGCGGTGGTGATCACCGCGAACAGGCTGGAGTTGAGAATGCCGAAGCGCGTCTCCTTGCCTTCCATGTTGATGGCGCTGTCCGCGCCAAGCGCGAGAAAGTGCGGATTACCGCGCAGTTCGGCCCACATCACGGTGATCACCGCGAGCACGAACATGATGGTCATCGCCCACAGCAGCATGTGGCCCTGACGACGATCGCCAAGATGCTGACCAAAGGTGAAACAGAGCGCCGCTGGAATCAGGAAGATGCTCAGCATCTGCACGAAGTTAGTCAGCGCCGTCGGGTTTTCGAACGGATGCGCTGAGTTAACGTTGAAGAAACCGCCGCCGTTGGTGCCAAGCATTTTGATCGCTTCCTGCGACGCCACCGGACCGAGCGGCAGCGTCTGCCGCGCCCCTTCCAGCGTGGTGAGCGCGTGGTAAGGTTCGAAGGTTTGAATGCTGCCCTGGCTGACGAAGAACAGCGCCATCGCTAAGCTGATCGGCAGCAGCACGTAAACGGTGATACGCGTCAGGTCGCGCCAGGCGTTGCCGAGCGTCGCCAGCGAACGGTTAGCGAAACCACGAATCAGCGCAAACGCCACCGCGATACCGGTCGCCGCCGACAGGAAGTTCTGCACCGTCAGGCCCGCCATCTGACTGAAATAGCTCAGCGTGCTTTCGCCCGCGTAGGATTGCCAGTTGGTGTTAGTGACAAAGCTGATGGCGGTATTGAGCGCCAAATCCCAACTCAGATTGGGCAGATGCTGCGGGTTAAGCGGCAGCGCCGCCTGCGACATCAACATCAGCAGCAACACAGCAAAACCGAGTGCGTTAAATAGCAGAATCGCCAGCAGATAGTGCGGCCAGCGCATGGCGGCGCCATCCGCACCGGCCAGCCGCCACAGCGCGCGTTCGGTGCGCGGCAGCAGCGGCTTGTCGGCGACAAAGTGCGCGAGGAGACGTCCCAGCGGTTGTGCCAGCACCATCAGCACCAGCAGGAACACCGCAATCAGCAAGAATGCATTCGCAGCCATCAGAACGCCTCCGCATTAAGCAGGGCATAAATCAGGTAGCCCAGAAGAACAAATACCAGCACGATGCCGGCAATCACGCCCACGCTCACAGCAACCTCCAGAGGATTTGGTAGTGCTGCAAGCATGCGCGGCGCGGCATAAAGAAGAGGTAAAAAGGCGGGAATCAGGCGTAAATAAAGTATAAAAATGGTGCGAAATTAAGCGGTTTCCAGTGCCCAGATGCGATTCAAATCGATGTTCTGCCACAAACCGCTGTCTTCCGCGCCGGTGATGCTGTCGGTGCAGAAGCTGTCGCCGAGATCGAGCTCCTCCGGTTTAACCTCGCGCTGGGCGTGCAAAGACCAGAACACGTGCACTTTGGGTTTCAGCAGCGATTTCTCTCCGGCCTGCACCACCAGCGCTACGCGCCCGGAAGCCAGACGTACCAGCGATCCCACCGGATAAATGCCGATAGTGCGTACAAAAGCGTGCAGCAGCGAGTTGTCGAAGTGACCGCGCCAGCTCAGCATGTTGTGCATCGCCTCAGCAGGCGTCCAGCCTTTGCGATACGGCCGATTCGAGGTCACGGCATCGTAGACGTCACACACCGACGCCATACGCGCATACAGCGAGATTTCGTCCCCTTTCAGGCCGTGCGGATAGCCGTTGCCGTCATACTTTTCATGATGATGCAGCGCAATATCCAGCAGATCTTCGCCGGCATCGGCTTCCATCAGCATCTGCGCGCCAACAATTGGGTGCTGCCGCATCACGGTGAACTCTTCATCGCTCAGCTTGCCGGGCTTGTTGAGAATCTCCAGCGGTACCGCCGCTTTACCGACATCGTGCAGCAAGCCGCCCATACCGACGCGACGCAGCTGGTGCTCATCAAGGCCCATTTTTTTGCCGAGCGAAATCATCAAGCCGCACACCGCCATCGAGTGCAGGTAAGTGTAATCGTCGTGATTTTTCAGCCGCGCCACGCTGAGAAGCGCCGTCGGTTCGCGGGTGATCGAACCGGCAATTTGATCGACCAGATCAAGGGTGTAATCGAGGTCGAGGCCTTGCCCCATGCGCGCCTCGTTAAACATCGCCAGCACCTGCGGTTTACCCTGATTGAAGATGCTCTGCGCCTGATCCATCTCCTGAAAAAAAGGCGTTTGCGGAATATCTTTTTTTGGCACCGGCGCCACCGGCGCCTGAACCGATTTGTCGAGATCGATCCACAGTTGCAGGATCCCTTCATTGCGGATCATCGCGATCTGGCGTTTATCAGTGATCAGCATTTGGTTGCGAATACGCTTATCTTTGACCCACCAAACCTCCAGTTTGTGGATAAACATTCCCTGCCGCAGTTCGTCAACGTTAATCAGCTTTATCACGATATCGCTCCTTAATATCAGTGGGTGGTAAGGAGATATCGGCAGCTGAGCAAAAAATCTTCAGAGTGGATTTGTGCGATCGGGGAGGATTGTGAAATGGGTGCGCATCGATGCGCACCCTACGGGAACAATGTTTACGCCACCGCGGCAGCGCGCTGCGCTAAAAAGACATTCAACGGCGTTACGCGGCTCAATTCTTCCTGAGTTCTGGCATCGTTTTCCACTTCCCATAGATCCAGATGGCGCTGCAAATTCAGCCACAAGTCGACAGAGGTATCGAAAACAGCTGCCAGACGATACGCCATTTCGGTGGTCAGTTTTCGGTTGTTATTGACTAACGCGCTGACGGTATTGCGGTGCACATTCAGCATTTCTGCAAGGTCATTCACCTTGAGGTTAAGCGGCTCAAGAAATTCGTACTGCAGAACATCGCCAACGCTGGTCGGTTTACGCATCGCCTGTTTCATGGTTGTTTCTCTTTAACTGTTAGTACTTTGCCACAAGTGGCTGCTAGCGGTGTTTACGGTAAGTATGTGGGTCAAGATAAAGATCTCTTGCCTCGCCATTCGTCCATTGAAAAATGAGTCGATACTGCTCATTGATCCGAATTGAGTAGTAACCGAGCAGCGGAGGTTTCAATGCCTCAAAGCGATTACCCGGTGGTGATCGCAAATCATGATGCGATGTTGCCGCATGGATGATGTCGAGTTTGCGCGCCAGTGCAGACTCTATAATGACCGGAATATGCTTATGCGGCGTTGCATAAACAAAAAATAAATGCAGCCAATCATCCCTGAAACTGTGAATTGAACCCTTCATTTGCCGCCGTACCAAGGTGTAAACATGGCAGGCAATTTATTGCACTTACGCACTGTGCTCAAGTGCAACATTTAACATCATAGCGAATTTCAGATCGAGATTCCAAAAAATAATCAGAAGTCATTAAACCGCTTTAACGCCGCTCTCTTTCGCCCGGTTTTGATAAGCGTCTGCGGAATTATGCTCCTCGCCAACACGCTCTATCGGCCCCATCACCAGCAGGAACAACAGTGCGGCGACCACACAGTGCGCACCGACGAATACCAACCCGATGCTGTAGCTGCCGGTTAGGCCGACGATGATGCCGAACAGCAGCGGCGTGATGAAACCAGCCATATTGCCGATGCCGTTAAATATCGATCCCGCCAGACCAACCGCCTCTTTCGGCGCGGTATCGCTGACAATTGTCCAGGTGCCCGCGCCCGCCGCCACGCCTTTGCCAAAGAAGGCGAATGACATGATGGCGATAATACCGACGTTGCTGGGAATGACCGCCGCCAGAATCAGCGACGCTGCCATCAACATGCCGACGATATACGGCGTTTTGCGCGCCCACGACAGGCTCCAGCCGTTCGCCAGCAGTTTGTCAGAGATATAGCCGCCGCTGATGCCGCCGAGGAAGCCGAACAGCGCCGGCGCGATGGTGGCGAAGCCGGCATCCAGAATGTTCATGCCGCGCGCCTGCACCAGATAGATCGGGAACCAGGTAATAAAGAAGTAGCTCAGCGCAATGGTGCAATATTGTCCGATATAGGCGCACCACAGCATGCGGTTGCTCAGCAGCTTTTTAAACATCGCTTTGCTCAGCGGCGGGCGGGCTTTTAAGGTGTGCGCCTCATCAATATCAACCAGCGCGCCACCCTGCTCGATATAGCGCAGCTCGGCATCCGAAACCTGCGGATGGTGGCGCGGACTGCGCATAAAGCCCATCCAGACAAATACCGCCAGCACACCAATGCCGCCCAGCACGAAGAACGGCCATTCCCAGCCAAAGCGCGACACCAGCCAGCCGGAGAGCGGCGAGAAGATAGCCACGGCAAAATATTGCGCTGAGGCGAAGAGTGAAGAGGCGCGGCCCCTTTCGGCGCTCGGGAACCACATGATCACCGCGCGCGCATTGGCGGGAAAACTCGGCGCTTCAATCAAACCCAACGCGAAACGCAGCGCAAACATCAGCATCAGCGCCATGGTCATGCCGCTGGAGAACTCGCCGACAAAGCCCATCAGCAGCGTGGCGATCGACCACAGCGCCAGCGTCACGCCATAGACCTTTTTGGTGCCGAAGCGATCAAGAAACAGGCCGCCGGGGATCTGGCCGATCACGTAGGCCCAGCTAAACGCTGAGAGGATCAGGCCAAGCTGGATCGCCGAAAGTCCAAACTCCTCTTTGATCGCCGATCCGGAGATCGACAGGATCGAACGGTCGGCGTACGCCACCACGGAAAGAAACAGGATCAAACATAAGATCCCGACGCGTACGTGGCTGTTCTGCCTGCGATTATTGGCTTGTTGCATAGGCTGAATTCCTCAATTGAAGCGCGCGATGTCTTGCCGGCATACCGCTTTATTTCCCATGTTCAGCAACTATAGAGAGCCGGTTCAGCCGCGGTCATTGTGCGAATGGAGGAATCGCGCGGGCAAAATGGCGTCGGATTTGGCATCTGCCACAAAGTGAGGTGCGGCGCCGCACAGAACCTTAAAAAACAGCGTGCTGTTGCACGGGAATGTGCGCTAACGCCAGGAAAATAGTTCGCATCAAAACTATGAGCGCGCAAAGAGATGGCGCACCCGAGATCAAAGTGTGCGCTTAGCAGCAAAATCCATCCATGACGATTGTCAGCCTTCGGGCGGACTCGTAGTCTGAAATGATTTCATTGAGCCATTTTCATCATCAATGGAACATTTATTCTAATAACAAGCTTACTCTGGAGTCTGCGATGAAAACCCTCAAGGCAATAGTGTTACTCGGCCTGCTCACTACTTCAGCCTCGGCGCTGGCGGAAAAAATTGGCGTATCAATGGCCTACTTCGATCAGAACTTCCTGACGATTATTCGCCAGTCGATTGATAAAGAAGCCAAAGCGCGCGGACTCGACATTCAGTTTGAAGATGCACGCGGTGACGTTGGCCGCCAAACCGATCAGGTGCAGAGTTTTATCGGTTCAGGTGTGGACGCCATCATCGTCGATCCGGTGGATTCCGCCAGCACGCCGCAGCTGACCAAACTGGCGCAGCAGGCCAAAATTCCGCTGGTGTACGTTAACCGCACGCCGGGTGATAAATCGCTGCCGCCAGGCGTGGTGTTTGTCGGTTCCGACGAGCGTGAATCCGGCACCTTACAGATGGAAGCGCTGGCAAAAATGGCCAATTACCAAGGCAACGTGGCGATCATGATCGGTAACCTATCTGATGCCGGTGCGCTGCAACGTACCAAAGACGTTGAGCAGGTGGTGGCGAAATATCCCGGCATGAAAGTGGTGCAGAAGCAGCCCGCCAACTATGCGCGTAATGAAGGCATGGATCTGATGAACAACTGGCTGGGCAACGATGAAGCGATTGATATTGTGGCGGCCAATAACGATGAGATGGCGATTGGCGCGGCAATGGCGCTCGCCAAAGGCAACAAGAAAGTGCTGGTTGGCGGCATCGATGCCACGCCAGATGGCCTGAAAGCGCTGTCGCAGGACAAAATTCAGGTCACGGTGTTCCAGGATGCGGTCGGCCAGGGCAAAGCGTCGGTGGATGTGGCGCAGAAGCTGATTAAAGGCGAGAAAGTCGATTCACACGTGTGGATCCCGTTCGAGCTGGTGACCAAAGAGAATATGCAGAAGTACGTGGATAAGAGTCAGTAACAGGTCAAATTTTCGCGATAAATCGCGCCGCTACAAAAATATGCACAACCCGTAGCGGCGCAATTTATTGCGCAAAATCAATCAGTTTTTAGTTTAGCCATCTGCACAATATCGTGATATTCCCCATCGCGCAGGCAGGCTTTGCGCTTCACGCCTTCGCGCTCGAAGCCCAATTTTTGATACAGGCCAAGCGCACGTTCGTTGTCGTGGAACACTTCCAGCTCGATGCGCATAATCCCCAGCCAGTTGTAAGCGTAATCGATAGCGTTACGAATCAGCTTTTCGCCAATGCCGCGTCCGCCAAAGGCCGGATCGACGCCGATACCAAAACTGATGCTGTGGCGGGTACGCGGGCGCTGTTCCACAAATAGCGTCAGCTCGCCGACCATCGCGCCATCAATCTCCGCCACAAAGCCGATATACCCCAGCTCATCCATCTTCTCGAACTTCTTCTGCCATGTGGCCACGCTGGGACACGGCAGCTGCGTGGTCCAGCGATACACCTCAGGATGGCTGTAAAGGCGTTGGTAGGCGGCGGCATCGCCCGGTTCGCGACCGCGAATGAGTAAATCCATGTCGGTAATCCCTTTTCACTTGCACTAAGCTGTTAACTCTCACCAATTCGGGAAGAGTGACTCTATGTTGTATCGTCGTTTTGAACGTTTTATCAATATTTTCCAGGATGCGCCAACCGATTCCCCGCCCTCCAGCGTCTGGCCATTTTACTTTTACTACCTGCGTCAGGTATGGCCGAGCTTTGTCGCCCTGCTGATTGTTGGCTTAGCGCAGGCGCTGATTGAAGTGGCGCTGTTTAGCTATCTCAGCCGCATCATTGACCTCGTTAATCACTCCACGCCCGCCACGCTGTTCAGCGATAACTGGCCGACACTGCTGTGGATGGGAGTGGTGGCACTGATTCTGCGGCCGCTGGTGATTGCCGCGCACGACATGCTGGTGCACCAAAGCATTAACCCGAGCATGACCAGCATGATCCGCTGGCAGCATCACAACTACGTGCTGCGCCAAAGCCTGAACTTCTTCCAGAACGATTTTGCCGGGCGCATCGCCCAGCGCATCATGCAAACCGGTAACTCGCTGCGGGATTCCGCGGTACAGCTGGTGGATGCGATCTGGCACGTGGTGATTTATGCGGTGACCTCGCTGGTGCTGTTCGCCGAAGCCGACTGGCGCCTGATGATTCCGCTGGTGATCTGGATTGTCGCCTACAGCGTGTCGCTGAGCTTCTTCGTGCCGCGCGTCAAGCAGCGTTCGGTGGTGTCATCGGAAGCACGCTCCAAATTGATGGGCACCATCGTCGATGGCTACACCAATATCGCCACCATCAAACTGTTCTCGCATAACGATTTGGAAAAGCGTTACGCGCGCGAGGCGATTCAGGAGCAAACCGACAAAACTCAGCATGCCAGCCGCATGGTGACCACCATGGATATCACGCTCTCTACGCTGAATGGCCTGCTGATTGTCAGCACCTCGGCGCTGGCGTTGTGGCTGTGGAGCCAGTCGCTGATCAGCGTGGGTGCGATTGCGCTGGCGACCGGTTTGGTGATCCGTCTGGTGAACATGTCCGGCTGGATCATGTGGGTAGTCAACGGCATCTTCGAAAATATCGGCATGGTGCAGGATGGCCTGAATACCATTGCCCAGCCGCTGAGCGTGCAGGATGAACCGCACGCCAAAAAGATGCAGGTGACGCGCGGCCAGATCCGCTTTGAGGATGTACGTTTCGATTACGGTGGCAGCCGCCAGGTGATTAACCGCCTCAATCTCAACATCAAGCCGGGCGAGAAGATCGGTTTGATTGGGCCATCCGGCGCCGGCAAATCCACCATGGTGAATCTGCTGCTGCGGCTGTATGACATCAACAGCGGACGCATTGTGATTGACGATCAGAACATCGCCGAAGTGACGCAAGAGAGCCTGCGCGGGCAAATCGGCATGATCACCCAGGATACCTCGCTGCTGCACCGCTCGATTCGCGACAACCTGCTGTATGGTCGTCCGGATGCGACGGAAGCGGAGCTGCAGGCGGCGATTATCCGCGCACGCGCCGACGAGTTCATTCCGCTGCTCTCCGATCCGCAAGGCCGTACCGGGCTGGATGCGCATGTTGGCGAGCGCGGCGTGAAACTGTCGGGCGGCCAGCGTCAGCGTATCGCTATCGCCCGCGTATTGCTGAAAGATGCGCCGATTCTGATCATGGATGAAGCCACCTCCGCGCTCGACTCCGAGGTAGAAGCGGCGATTCAGGAGAGTTTGGAAACGCTGATGCAGGGCAAAACGGTGATTGCCATCGCGCACCGTCTCTCTACCATCGCCAAAATGGATCGCCTGGTGGTGCTGGAGAAAGGTGAGATTGTCGAGATGGGCAATCACCGCGAACTGCTGGCACAAGGCGGCTTGTACGCGCGCCTGTGGCAGCATCAAACCGGTGGTTTTGTCGGCGCGGATTAATCGCCGCGTCGATACGGCAGGGCGTCGCGCGCCTCAAGCGCCCAGGCGTGCACGCCCTGCCGTTCCTGTAGCAGAAAATCAGCCACCGCATCCCGCAAACCCGGATGACACAGATAGTGCCAGGAATGGGTGATCTGCGGTTCAAAGCCGCGTACCAGCTTGTGCTCGCCCTGCGCACCGGCATCAAAACGCTGCAAACCTTCCGCAATGGCGAAATCCATGCCCTGATAAAAACAGGTTTCAAAATGCAGCCGATCAAACTCCGCCAGGCAGCCCCAGTAGCGGCCATACAGCGTATTGCCATCCACTAAACAGAAGGCCATCGCCGCCGGTTGGCCTTGCAGCGTCGAAATCACCACGCGAATCGAACGCGGCATCCGTTCTGCCAGCAAGCTAAAAAACTGACGCGTCAGATAGGGTCGCTGACCGCGCACCGCATAAGTGTTGGCGTAACAGGTGTAGATGAAATCCCACTGATCTTCGCGCAGCTCATCGCCGCGATACCAGGTGAAGTCGAAACCGCTGCTCATCACCTGCTCACGCTCTTTGCGCAGCTGTTTGCGTTTGCGCGACATCAGCGTGTCGAGGAAATCCTGAAAATCACGATAGCCTTTGTTGTGCCATTGATACTGCAAGCCAAGGCGCTCCAGCCAGTCCGGCTGTTGCTGCATCAACGCATTGGCGAACGGCGTGGTGAAGTTGATATGTGCGCCGCTGAGGCCATGTTCAAACAGGTGATCCGGCAGCGCGCCGAGCAGTTGCAGCACCGCGTTTTTATCGCCCAGCAGACGTCCGCCGGTCACCGGGCTGAACGGAATCGCGCCCAGCCATTTCGGATAATAAGCAATGCCAGCGCGCTGACAGGCATCCGCCCACGCATGGTCAAACACATATTCACCGCGCGAATGGCGTTTGCGATAGCCCGGCAGCGCCGCGCGCAGCGTGCCGTTCTCGCGCCACAGCAGATGCTCGGGCTGCCAGCCGTTTTCCGGCCGCACGCTGCCGCTCTGCTCTAATGTCAGAAGAAAGGCGTGGCGTAAAAAAGGTTGATCGTCAGGTAACAGCGCATCCCATTCGACAGCGGAGATCTCCGCCAGCGACGACAGATGAAGCAAAGACATTCACGGCTCCCGGCCAGATGAAAGCGAAAGTCTAGTTCAACAGGTTTTCCCGCGCGGGAAAAGGTGCAGCGCACTGAATGCGTAGTCGCGGGGCTATCTGGCAAAAGTACGTGCTTCACACCGTTCAACTGATTCCAAAATGGAAATAATAAAAGCCGTTTTGCCCGGATTATCATGCATTCAGCAGGACTGTATGCTCTCTTCATCAACGTAGAGGAGCAAGATTATGCTGGTAAACGGTAAGTGGAGTGCAGAGTGGCATCCGGTGCAAGCCACCGACAAACAGGGCGGATTTGTGCGTCAGACTTCCAGTTTTCGTCACTGGATTACCGCAGATGGCTCCAGCGAATTTGCGGCCGAGCCGGATCGTTATCATCTTTATGTGGCGCTGATTTGTCCGTGGGCTTCACGTACGCTGCTGGCGCGCAGCCTGAAGGGGCTGAATGACGTGATTAGCGTGTCGGTGGTTGAGCCGCAGCTCGGCGCACAAGGCTGGCACTTCGGCGATTACCCCGGCGCGGATCGCGACTGGCTTAACCACGCTGAATATCTTCACGAGCTTTACACCCGCGCCGATGCCGATTTTACCGGGCGCGCCACCGTGCCGGTGCTGTGGGATAAGAAGACGCAAACCATCGTTAATAACGAATCAGCGGATATCCTGCGCATGTTGAACAGCGGCTTTGGCGCGCTGGCGGACGATCGCATCGATCTTTATCCCGAGGATCTGCGTGCAGAGATCGACGCGCTGAATGAATCGATCTATCCGCGCCTGAATAACGGCGTTTATCGCACCGGCTTCGCCACCACGCAAGTGAGCTATCAGCAGGCGTTTAACGACGTGTTCAGCCAGCTGGATGAGCTGGAGCTGCGTTTGCAGGATGGCCGCACTTTCCTGCTTGGCGAGCGCTTAACCGAAGCGGATATTCGCCTGTTCGTCACGCTGGTGCGCTTTGACGCCGCCTATCACGGCCTGTTTAAATGCAACCTGCGCCGCCTGCGCGACTATCCGCTGCTCGATCGTTATCTGAAGAGTATGCTGTCGGTCTCTGGTGTGCGTCAGACGGTGAATATCGACCATATCAAGCAGGGCTATTATTCGATTAAAGCGCTGAATCCCAACGGCATTGTGCCGGCTGGCCCGGATCTGGCGGCCTACGGTTTATAAGGAGCAGTGCGATGGCAAAAGCGTTAGTGATTTTTTTACACGGTGTCGGCAGTAACGGCGACGATCTGGCGGTACTCGGTGAGCATTGGGCGCGTCTGCTGCCGGATGTGGCATTTGCCTCGCCAAATGCGCCCTTTCCGTTTGAACATGCGATGGGTTATCAGTGGTTTAGCCTGACCGGCATCACGCCGGAAAACCGTCCGGCGCGGGTGCGCGAAGCACGCGCCGCCTTTGATGACACACTGCAGCAGCTGATGGCGCAACACGACATGGCGGACGCGTGGGACAAAGTGATTCTGGTGGGCTTTTCGCAGGGTTCGATTATGGCATTGGATGCGCTGGCCTCTGGCCGTTATCCGCTGGCGGGCGTGGTGGCATTTTCCGGTCGTCTGGCGTTTGAAGGCGCTTTAACGCCGCAGCCGTATACGCCCGCGCTGCTGATTCACGGCAAAGCCGATGATGTGATTCCGTTTAGCGAAAGCGAATCGGCGTTGCAGCGTTTGCAACAGGCGGGCGTGACGGTGGAAGCGCGTTATGAAGCCGCGACCGGCCACACCATTTCATCGCAGGGCGCGATGGATGCAGCCGGTTTTATCGCCCAATGTTTGCAGGATTAAGGCCAGTAACGGTTTAATGCCTGCCACGCCTTGTGCGCAGCCACATCTGCTGGCTGCGCTTTCAGCTCATCATTGAATACTTCAATGCCGACCGGACCGCTATAGCCGGCACTTTTCAGCTTATCGACAAAGCGTTCCACTTCGATGATGCCATCGCCCGGCAACAGGCGTTGATGACGCGCATACTCGCTGAGCGGCTGCTTCTCCTGCGGCGGCATCTCTGCCATGTCGCACAGCTGCACTTCATAGATGCGATCGGCTGGAATGCCATCCAGCTGTGACGCATCGCCACCCAACGCACAGATGTGGAACAGATCGACCACCAGCCCAATATTCGGCTGATCCAGCCGCTGCAGCCGTTCCCACGCCAGCGGCAGCGTGTTATCTACGCTGCACCATGCCATCGGCTCATACATGATGCGCATATTGAAGCGCGCCGCTTCCGACGCCAGCCAACGCAAATCTTCATCAATTCGCGCCGCCACGCAATCTTCGCGCGTGCTGGCGGGTGCCTGAATGGTGTCGCAGCCGATATTTTGGGCAATCTTGATAAACTGGCGCAGCTCTTCGCGTTTTTGCTGACGTTCGCGATCCGGCGCGCCGGTGAAATCACGCAGCACCTGCACATTGGTGAAACCCAGCTGCAACTGCTTTGCGAGCTGCGGCGTACTGGCCTGCACATCTTCGCGCCAGATCTCAACCTGGTCGAAACCGGCGGCGCGTGCGGCGCGCAGCTTCTCCTCAGGTTCACCGTTTAACAACACCAGGTTAAGGAATTTGGGGTTACGGCTCATTCATTCGCTCCTTAATCGTCCGGATAATCGGTGACAAATTCTGTCCGTCACGCGGACAGAACGGCGTTCAGTATCTACCTCTTAGTGGTTATTTCAAGCGTGGCGGTTATCCCAGCAGATTTACCACGGCAAAACCGGCGAAGGTCATCAGCAGAGAACCGATAACATGCACCATGACACTCGACATCGCCCAAAGGTATTTTCCTGATTGTAGCAGTCCGACAATTTCCGCCGAAAAGGTTGAAAACGTGGTTAAACCGCCACACAAGCCGGTGACAATCAGTAATTTCCAGAAAGGGTCGATATGGGGATTACGGACAAAAAACGCCAGCGCGGCGCCAATGATAAAACCGCCCACCAGGTTCACCATCAGGGTGCCTGGCGGCAGATTGGGGAACAGCGCATTGAAACGCAATGAGATCAACCAGCGCAGCGAACAGCCCACCGCACCGCCAACGACAACCGCGAGTAACGACTTCAACATAGTGTGTAGCTCCTGAAAAGAATTACGCGCAGGGCCGCGGCAGGACAGAATAACACCTGACACACCGCCGTCTCCCGCGCAGGGATACGAGTGTTGTCAGGCGTCATCAGCCGTCTGTGACCAGAACGGCGGTTGGGGAAGGTGGCACGCCATCACCTTAGGCGGGAGATAATACGCTGGCTGGGATGGGGTGACAATATGATGCCAGTTAATGCACAAGCAAGCGTTTGAAAAGCAACTGCTGAATACTTTGGCGTTGTGATAACAGCACGTGGGCAAAAACGGTTTGTTTTTCAACTGAGAATAAAATTCGATAGCTTTCACTGCTATTGAATTCTCTATAACGCGTGACGCCAAGATCGGCTAATTCTGAACACACCGCACAACTTAAAGGAAATTGGCTCACTCGTGCTTCGAACTCATCAAGAACGCGCGCGATAATTGCGTTGTAATCATTCCCCAGGCGACGATGGAAGGCGACGATCTCTTGCAGACTCAATCGGACCGTGGATAGGTAGATGATAGTGAATGACTCTTCCTTGTGCTGCATACTTTGTCCTTAGAGATCCTCTAACAACTGTTGTCGTGTCATTCCTTTGCCAGCTGCTTTGTCCTCTTCCGACAATGCAAGCAGCTTGAGTAACGCCAGGGTTTCATCTCGCTGCTGGCGCGCTTCCCATGACTCAATAACGTAAGCAGGGTTACCGTTTTGTGTCACAAGAATTGGCTCAGAGAGATCGAGAGCAGCGGCGTTTTTTTTGATGTAGCTTATAGTTTCGATTTTCATAGACTCCTCCGAATCAGTCCAAATTTAGACTTTTTATGGATGTTACGCAATGAGTCTTTGGTTTGTTGCCGTGCACCGACTTGATGTTAAGTTGCATGCCCTATGAAAACCAAACGACTTAATCGTAGGGTCGCCATTCATGGCGTAATGCTCGTCAGTTAAGCAGCGTACTGGCATCGCAGGGGTTCCGCCCGCTAAGCATCCGGCAGTTTCAGAATGAGTGAAGC